>CAIRGO010000254.1 GCA_903878115.1 Akkermansiaceae bacterium
TGAAATTGCGTGTGCGTAATTTGAACCCTCATCCCTGTCCTAACATCGCCTTGATTGATCTTTTGCCAGCAGGATTCACCATCGAACCCGGAGCGCTAACCCCTGGCAGCAATACGGTGTTAGGAACAGATCGAGCGGATCTGCGGGAGGATAGGAATTTGTTTTATCTCAGTTTGGCTGGCGCCAAGGAGATCAGCATTACTTATCAAATTCGCGCTACCTGTGCGGGCGATTTTGTGGTGCCGGCGCTTTATGCAGAGTCAATGTATGATCGTGGCATCAACGGTCAAGGACTCAGCACCCGTATTAAAGTGGAAGCAACCGAGTGAAAATTGCTAAGAAAAAGTTTTTACGTTATCTACTCCGCAGCATAACCTGCGGGGTAGTAATGCTGCTTTTTCTGTGGTATATGATTCCGGCTTGCTCTCTCTATAAGGAGGACGCTTCTTGGTCCACTGTGCTGCGTGATCGTCATGGTGAGATCATCTACGTTGGCCTCGCTAAGGATGATCGGTATCGAATAAAAACGCCGTTGCAAAAAATTCATCCAAGTATGATTCAGTCAACTCTGGCCTATGAAGATGAGCATTTCTTTTCTCATCCAGGGGTGAATCCACTATCTGTTCTTCGTGCTTTGGTAGGTCAATTGCAAGGCGTCTCAAGGGGTGGCGGTTCCACTCTAACAATGCAGTATGCACGGTTGCGCTTTGATTTGAAGACCAACCATATGAGCGGAAAGTTGGAGCAAATGTTACGTGCATTTCAGTTAGAACGACATTTCACCAAAGAGCAAATTCTCGAAGCATATCTCAACTCGGCTCCCTATGGTGGTAATGTGGAAGGCGTTGCAGCGGCAAGTTATCGATGGTGTGACAAAGAATGTGCAAATTTGAATACGCAAGAATCAGTCGCTCTGGTCATGCTTCCGCAACGCCCCGCAGCACGCATGCCGCGAGTTGGGCGTGAAGAACTCGCCAGCACCATTTCGGCGAGACAGCGTTTGTTAGATAAGATAAATCTCAGTGATTCGATGCTTGCTGATTATGCATGGCAAACGCAGCGCATGCCGAATGCTATTCCACATTTGGCGCGTCAATTTCCAGCGGGTGAGGAACGGCAACTCAGTATAGATGCCTCTGTGCAGCAACGTGCCCAGGAGACAGTGAGGGATTATCTCATTCGTCAAAAGGAATTAGGCGTCACTAATGCGAGTATCATGATCATCGACTCACCCACGCGTGAGGTGCTTTCCTATATCGGATCAGCCGATTTTTTCGATGATCAGATCGAAGGGCAAAATGACGGTGTGAAAGCACGACGTTCGCCTGGCTCGTTGTATAAACCATTTCTCTATGGTCTCGCCTTGGACCAAGGATTGATTCACCCTAACAGTTTACTGGCTGATGCGCCGTTGCATTTTCGCGATTACAATCCTGAGAATAATGAGCGTGATTTCCTTGGTCCAGTCAAAGCCTCTGATGCGTTAAAGCGCAGTCGGAATCTGCCCGCAATTCGCCTGATGAATCAAGTGCAGGGTGGGGGGCTTTACGGCTACTTGCAGACAGCTGGATTTCGTCTTGATCACCCAGCTTCGCATTATGGCCTATCGCTTGCGTTAGGCAGTGCACCGGCGAGTCTGGAGGAAGTCGCTCAACTGTATTCATCATTAGCTGCCGATGGCTTAGCTGCGCCGCTGCAGTATATTCACCATGAAGTCGCTTCTAACAATTCTGTGAAATTACCACTATTGAGCGCTGCGGCACGATGGTTGCTTCGCGATATGTTAGTTGATGATCAACGTGATCCATTATTGAATCACGGGTCGCGCATTGGTGAAATATCGATCAAGACAGGAACCTCGCAAGGTTATCATGATGCGTGGGCCGCAGGTATTAGCGGTCGTTATGTAATTGTGGTCTGGTTGGGAAATTTCGATAATCACTCGAATCCTGCCTTAAAAGGTCGCACGATGGCAGCGCCACTTCTGAAACAGTTATTTGCAACTTGTCATCTAACACAAAAACTCCCTCCACCACCGGCTGGGGTTAGCCACGCTGAACTATGCGCTGTATCTGGGATGATTCCTTGTCAGCACTGTCAACATCAGCAACAAGCATGGTTTATTGAAGGCATTTCACCAATTGTGCCTTGTGATTTGCATCGCCAAATATGGGTCAATCAACGTACCGGAAAACGGGTCGCTAGTAATTCGCGTGATCCTGATGTGAAAGCCGAAGTGCGCGAGTTTTGGTCGCAGGAGTTTCTTGATCTCTTTCGTCAAGCCGGAATGCCGCGCCGTGCCATTCCGCCCAGCAATGAAGTAATATTAGCACAAGCTGATGCGCCACACATCACTTCTCCGATGAATGGCAATGTCTATGAAATCGAGCAAAGTACCCGCGAATCTGGCTTGATCTGCAAAGCTGATGCCGCGCCCGGCGTCACGCGACTATTTTGGTTCGCTAACGGAAAATTTCTAGCCAGCACCGCAGCAGGAGAATCTTACATCTGGCATGAGGCAGAAGGAGTCTGTCAAATTCATCTCATGGACGACCGCGGCCTGTCGACCTCTGTGAAAGTAAATGTCGAACGAAAGTAGTCATCACTTGCTCTATTTTTCATTGCTAATCCATCGCGAATCAAGAAACATAAAACGGTTGGTTTCCATGGATGGCGAAGGTTTGTTTTTGACAATTTTCACGCTCTATCATAGTATACTGCTTTCTCATGCCCATTGTAAGATTATCAGGAACTGTCATTAGCGATATTGACCCAAATCGCGCTGTTCGCGCCAAGTTGCTCTATTTGCTTTTTGGAGCAGGATGGGACATCTATAACTCTAATGGTGACCAACAAATCACACTAGGAAATATTGAGAAGAAAATCATTGAAGCAAATGCCTTCGTGTTCACTCCAGGAGCCACGTTAGAAGATGTTTTCAAAGCAGTATCGATCTTTGTCGGTTATCAAACGCTAGATCAAAATCTCAAAGGAAAACCAACGGTTCTGATGAATAGTGATGGATCATGGGATCAATTATACCATCTGCTAGAGCATCTGCAGAAGATGGGGACAATCCAACAAGATTTTCGCCAATTCCTGCTGAACACAAATGAGCCTGAACAGATCCTTTCAATGCTCAATCAAGCGCTCCGCAATGGGATACCCGATGCGGAGCGTCATCGAGAAGGTCAAGTGGCGGGGGACTCCTTCGATCACGGACCAGAAGATATTGACCGCCAGGACATATGTGTGTTTTGCTCAGCTAGCATAAAGGATCAAGATTATTTGGACGACGGTTATCACTTGGGTCGCATGTTAGCAGAGCAGGGCATGGGTTGTGTTTCTGGTGCTGGATGCACTGGTATCATGGGAGTTGTAGTGCAGGGTGCTGTGGATGCTGGCGGTTGGGCTGGGGGTTCTAACGTGCCGCATATCATTGAATTGGAAGGCTTGCCAGAAGGTTTGTCGAGTTTTTGGTTGCGCCCTGATATCTACACTCGAATGGAGGTCATGATCGAAAAATCAACGGGATTTGTGATATTTCCAGGTGGAGCAGGCACAGTGCAAGAAATGTTGGCATTGATGATTTTTCAGCAGCAAAACAGCCCATTGATGAAAAACAAACCCGTGGTGGTATTCAATCGACGCGACAACAACGGGGTTTCATTTTGGGATCCCATGATCGACATGTTGCATGATCTTTGCTGCGGCAGCCATTTTGAAGTGGTGGATACCTTGGATCAAATCATACCCACTTTAATGAAATCGCTGAGATAGCCATGAATCGAGAAAAGCTGTGAATGAGCTAATAACTGTAAGGAAAGATATCTGCTGAATCAGATTGCCAGATTGCGGCACTTATGTTGTCCTTTTTATCACGTATGATTGGAATTGGCTATGATGTTCACAGATTTGCAGAAAATCGCCCGCTAGTCTTAGGTGGCATTACGATCCCTTACTCTCTGGGCCTCGACGGTCACTCAGATGCTGATGTATTATCACACGCAATCGCTGACGCCATTCTCGGTGCTCTAGGCGAGCCTGATATTGGATACTTTTTTCCTCCCGGCGACCCTGCATGCAAGGGGATTTCCTCACTGAAAATATTGGAAAAATGCTTGCAGCGATGTGAAGAATTAGGATTTTCTCTGGTTAATATCGATGCCACCATTATTGCGGAAGCTCCTAAAGTATTGCCGTATCGTGATGCGATGAAAGCCGCCATTGGCGCGGTATTAAAAATTTCTCCTGCTCGCGTTGGTATTAAAGCTACGACAAATGAAACGATGGGATTTGTCGGGCGCAAAGAAGGAATCGCCGCCATGGCCGTGGCAATGGTCAAAGAGACCCATTCATGAATTCACCAAGCGCTTGCGGCGATAGAGAATAAAAGCGCCAGCTAGTGCAGTGATTATCCCCGTGCTTGACTCTGGTATGGCGCCGACAATAATCGGGCTACGGTTGCTTTCGTAAGCCCAATTGCGAATCATCACGCCTGATGTATTTGCCGTTAGGTTAACCTTAATCCCTTTGTTGACGGGCGCGCCGACATAAATTGGAACCTATTGAATCCGAACAGATTGATGCTTGCTAGGTGTGATCTAATGTAATGAATGCAACAATTAATGCGAAAAAACAGTTTCTTTTTTCCTTACCAGTGTTAGATTGTTCCGCGCGCTTCATGCTCTAGATAACTTTAGTTGCATTGATAAAAATCGCGCCTATTTTATCATCATGTCAGAAGATTCAGAAAAATCGCCCGAAACGCGGGATTCCAACCGTCCAGGAAATGAAGCCCCGGGAGTGAACTGGCGTTTGCTCGGCTTGTTGTCTCTCGCCATTGTCATTTTAGGATTCGCCTATTTTAGCGGCGATGCTTTTGGTGGTAAGATTAGCAATCTCACATACAGCGAATTCAAAACAAAGTATGACCAAGGATTAGTGGTCATGGGAGACATGAAAAAACCACTTGAGGTTGTCACTCGCGATAGCGTTTACATAGCCAGTGTCAGCGGTTGGCTTGAGCCCAAGCGTCAGCAAGATGCCAACGCGGCTCCCATTCGTAAGGAATTTCAAGTTCCCGTTGATCTTAATTTAAATCAAAAAGATCTAAATCAGATTCTTGGTGATCAATTAAAGATTGAGCGCACGGAAGCGCTTCCTGTATTATCGTCCGATGGTGAGGTGGTCACTTTGAAAAGTTTCCGTAAAGCCATGGCTTTGGGAGAAGTTGCGATTAACGATCTGCAGAATCCGCTGCGCGTATTGATCGCCAAAGATGGCTCGGCCGTGATTCAAGGTGTAAAGGAATGGCGTCCCTATTTAACTCCTCCCGCAACCACAGAGAAAAATGGTAAAGCTATTGATGTAACCACACGCTTCGAGTGCAAAGTGGATAGCCTGATGCAAGGGGAAGAACTTGCTCAATTGCTCGCAGCTGGTGCTAAACGCACGAATATCAGCGGCACGTTTGCCAGCGTAATGATCAATCTTTTACCGATTATTCTCATCGTGGCGGTATTGGTATTTTTATTCCGCCAGCAAATGAAATCAGCAGGGCGTGGCGCCATGAATTTCGGACGTAGCAAGGCGCGATTGCTGACGATGGATCGTAACAAAGTCACCTTTAAAGACGTAGCTGGCATTCAGGAAGCCAAAGAAGAGCTTCAGGAAATTGTCGAATTCTTGCGTGATCCGCGGAAATTTCAAAAACTTGGCGGCAGCATTCCCAAGGGAGTGCTGATGGTCGGCGCTCCGGGAACGGGGAAAACATTGCTTGCCCGCGCGATCGCCGGTGAGGCTGATGTCCCGTTTTTCTCTATCTCTGGTTCGGATTTCGTTGAGATGTTTGTCGGTGTGGGCGCTAGTCGCGTGCGCGATATGTTCGAACAAGGCAAAAAAAATGCACCTTGCTTGATTTTCATCGATGAGATTGATGCTGTTGGTCGTCATCGTGGCCAAGGCATGGGTGGTGGTAACGACGAGCGTGAGCAAACACTCAATCAAATGTTGGTGGAGATGGATGGCTTTGATACTCAAGAAGGCGTCATTATCATCGCAGCCACGAACCGCCCTGATGTTCTTGACCCAGCACTCCTGCGCCCGGGGCGATTTGATAGGCAAGTGACCGTTTCTCTGCCCGACGTTAATGGTCGTGAAGAAATTCTCCGTGTTCATGTGAAAAAAATCAAACTGCAAGCCGGCACGGATCTCGCCGTGATCGCTCGTGGAACACCTGGTTTTTCAGGTGCTGAACTGGCAAACTTGATCAACGAGGCAGCGCTGCTGGCCGCCCGACGCAATTTGAATGCTGTCACGGGCGCAGAACTCGAAGAGGCACGTGATAAAGTACGCTGGGGACGTGAGCGTCGCAGCCTTGCCATGAGCGACAAAGAGCGCATCGGCACCGCTTGGCACGAGGCTGGACATGCGTATTTGAACGTGATTCTGCCACATTGCCATCCTCTGCATAAAGTTACCATTATTCCCCGCGGTCCGTATCTGGGCGCTACGATGTATCTGCCAGATGGAGATAAATACTCCACGCAGAAGAAAGAAGCACTCGATTCACTGGTGATGACCATGGGCGGTCGTATTGCTGAATCCTTTCACAGTGACGACATTTCAAATGGTGCGTCAGGCGATATTCGCCAAGCAACGCAGCTTTCTCGTCAGATGGTCTGTGAGTGGGGCATGAGTGAAAAACTAGGCATGATTGGCTACAATGATGCAGAAGGCGGTTCGTTTATGGGTCGCGATATGGGTCGTTCACGCGATTATTCTGAAGCCACCGCCCAGGCGATTGATGCAGAGATCAAACATCTCATCGATGAGGCCTTCAGTAAAGCAGAGCACCTTCTTAATGAGGGACGCGACAAGGTGGAAAAAATTGCTCTAGCACTGTTAGAATTTGAAACACTTGATGCCAGCCATGTGATCGATATCGTCAAATACGGTGAAATGAAAAATCCACCACCGGCTCCAAATCCACCACCAGTGCCAGATGAGCTCAAGAAGAAAGACGTTTCCAAGGCAGTTGAAAAAGAAGAGCCCATGGGTAACGGACCGATTCCAGGTGAAGTAGTAGGCGCGCCAGCGTAACTTGCTTTTTGTCTAACGATTTTTCTCAAAACGCTGATCCAACGATCAGCGTTTTTTTCTTCTGTGAGGAGAACTTTTTTCGCTCATTGACGTTGCGAGCTTGACCTATAATGCATATGCGATTTGAATCTCGCATGGCAAGTTCAAGAGGTGAGGGGTTCAAGTGGTTGTGGAGTTATTTGTCACGGCATAAAGCGATTTTTTTGCCTTCATTGCTAGCATTGTTGCTCACCGCTGGTTTGGCATTAGTCTTCCCGTGGTTTCTCAAAGACATTATCGGCGATCCAGCTGATGCTTTACGCAAGGGAATCGATCCCGCCCAGGTCCTGCAAAAAGTCGACAAAGACGTGCTGATCATTCTTTGCTGTCTTGCTCTGCAAGCTTTTGTCGGTTTTTGGCGTGTCCAGGGATTCATCCGTTCAGGGGAAGCGGCACTCAATGATTTGCGAAAAGAGATCTTTGATAAATTGATGAACCTACCCGTCTCATTTTTTCAAAACCAACGCAGTGGATCGTTGAGCAATCGTATTTCTGCCGACCTAGCCGTAGTCAGAGAAACGCTGATCAATACTGTGCCTCAAGCCGCGCGACAAGTGGTCATTTTGATAGGTGGATTGGCTGTGGTATTCTATTCCTCATGGAAACTTTCGCTGATGATGTTGGCTTGTATTCCCGTGGTGATTTTCGCGGTGGCGATGATCGGTCGCCGAGTCAAAGCGCATTCGAAAGCATCTCAGGATGCCTTGAGCGAGGCGAGCATCGTGGTGGAAGAAGTTTGCCAATCAATCGCCGATGTGAAATCTTATGGTAATGAAGCGTTTGAAAGTCACCGTTATGCGAAGACGTTAAAAACGTTTTACGATGTCACAGTATTGGGAGCCCGCACCCGTGGTCTTTTTCTCTCGTTCATTATCTTTGTCATGTTCGGCACGATCACTGCGGTGGTCTGGTTTGGTGCGCGCATGCTTACAGAAAATGAAATTACACAAACTCAGTTCACTTCTTTTATTCTGTTCAGTATTTTTGTAGGTGCTTCTTTAGGGGCATTTCCCGAAATTATGGCGCAAATTTCCGCAATGAATGGAGCTAGTGAACGGCTGAAAGAAATTCTCCACGAGGAAGCAGAGCGACAAGGTGGATCAATACTCAATAATTTTCGTGGTGAAATTACGTTAGATGGCGTTATTTTTCGTTACCCATCACGCCCTGAAAAAGAGATACTTCGCGGCATTACGTTCCATGCGAATCCCGGTCAACGCATTGCTTTGGTTGGTTCCTCGGGTGGCGGCAAAAGTACCATTTTTTCACTACTGTTAGGTTTCTATGCGGCAGAAAAAGGTGATGTATTTTTTGATGGGAAAAGTATCAATACTCTTGATCTGGCTAAGTTGCGGAAACAAATGGCGGTCGTTCCACAAGAAGTCATGTTGTTTGGCGGTACTATTGCAGAGAATATCGCCTACGGAAAACCGGGAGCAACTCGTAAGGAAATCGAGGCCGCAGCACTTGTGGCGAATGCTCACGAGTTCATTTCTTCACTGCCAGAGTCTTACGATACATCAGTGGGCCCTCGCGGGGTGAAACTCTCTGGTGGCCAGCGCCAGCGCATTGCCATTGCTCGCGCCGTGCTTGCCGACCCACGCATCTTACTGCTTGATGAAGCGACTAGCGCACTTGATTCAGAAAGCGAACGTCTCGTGAACGAAGCATTAGAGCGATTGATGAAAGGCCGCACAGCACTTGTGATCGCGCACCGCTTATCCACCGTGCGCGATGCCGACAAAATTCTAGTCGTGCAAAACGGACAAATTGTTGAAAGCGGCACCCATGATGAACTAATGGCTTTAGCGGGAAGTTATCGTTTGCTGGTGGATACCCAGTTACTATGACTATAGTAAAAACGCTCACCACTCGAAAGTGATGAGCGTTGAAAAAGTAAGCTAATGTTACTATTAGAACGACATTACTAACACACGGAGAATTCCCGGAGTAGCACGAAGAGTTTCTAGCAAAGCAGCAGGTGGCTCAGTATCGACTTCAATCACTGTAACAGCACGCGAACGATCGCTGGTGCGCGAGAGTGACATGTTGGCAATGTTTACTGATGCAGCGCCTAATGCCATGCCTACCGTGCCGACCATGCCGGGACGGTCGTCATTTTCCACGAACAAAAATTGTCCGCAAACATTTGTCTCAACATTATGGCCAGCGATATGGACAATCCGTGGTTGCGATCCAAGGAACGTGCCAGCCACTACGATTTCTTCAGAGCCTTTGATGACATCTACTTCGATCAATTCCGTGTAGGGAGAGCTAATCGCGACAGAAGATTTTTGCACCACCAGACCTAATGATTTCGCGACGGCAGGAGCGTTGATCAAATTGACCTGCGATTCATTGCGCGCGGAAGAAAGATATCCAGTGATCACCGAGCGAGTGATGAGTTCGGTATCCAGTTCGGCCACAGGACCAGCAAAAGAAACGCGGATGGCATCAGCTTGTGCAGGGCCGAGTTTTGCCGCGAGTTTTCCAAGGGCCAATGCCAGATCCATGTATTTGCCGACTTCTGCGATCGTTTTTGCATCGAGGTTTGGCATGTTTACCGCATTGCGGATCTCACCGGTGACGAGGAAATCACGTACTTGATGGGCGACTTCGATGCCAACATTTTCTTGTGCTTCCGCTGTTGACGCACCGAGGTGAGGAGTGAATACGCATTTTTTTGCGGAAAATAACGGAAAATCTGCAGGTGGTGGTTCCACTTCGTAGACATCGAGCGCGATACCCGCCAAATGACCAGAATCAAGTGCGGCTTTTGCTGCGGCCTCATCAACGAGTCCACCACGCGCGCAATTGATTACCAAGGCGCCTTTGTTCATCAGCGCGAGTCGCGAGGCGTCAAGAATGTGCTTGGTGTCATCATTAAGAGGAATATGCAGCGTTACTACATCAGCGCCAGTGAGTGCCTGCTCTGCTGTTTCTGCAAGGTCAACCTTCAGTGCTTGAGCGCGTGCCGCAGTGAGGAATGGATCGTAGGCTGCCACCGACATGCCGAATGCTTGCGCACGTTTGGCGAACTCAGTACCGATGCGACCCATACCGAGAATCGCAAGGCGTTTGCCGTGAATTTCACATCCTTCGAATGACTTGCGGTCCCACTTGCCCGCAATCATTGTCGCGTGTGCTTGAGGAATATTTCGCGCCAGCGAGAGCATTAAGGTAAAAGCATGTTCCGCAGTGGAGATCGTGTTGCCACTCGGTGTGTTCATTACCACCACGCCGTGATCGGTAGCAGCTTGACGGTCGATATTATCAACACCCACACCAGCGCGTCCGATCGCCTTTAAATTGGTGGCCGCCGCGAAAACTTCAGGAGTCACTTTTGTTTGTGAGCGCACCACCAAGCCATGGTACTGACCGATGATTTTCAATAATTCTTCAGGTGCCAGACCTGTGTTCACATCGACGGAAATATCAGGAGAGGAAGCAAGAGCTTCTACACCTTTTTCAGAAATTGGATCAGAAACAAGAACGCGGTATTTTGCCATAGCGCGCGGAAGCTAGTGGCAGATGCGCCATCTGTCCAGTGACAAACGTGGCATTTTTTAGCGGAGCATCATTCTACGGTGAATGCGACTCGATAAAAAGTCTTAGCATCGGTCGCCTGCGCCGATGTCGCTTCAATCGTGAGGGTGCTCAGATTGCCAATGGCAGGGGAAGAAATCAACGTGTGGGGGACCGTGGCCCATGTGTCACTCTCTAGCGATGTGCTGCGTTGAATTTCGTATTTCACCCCAGCAATGTCATTGCGAAAGGGAAATCGAAAACGTGGCTTGCGGGCGCTGCCACCTTGGAAGCCTTCAAAGATGACAGGGGACATGCGATAGCCACCACGCGGCAACCCATGGAGAAATAGCTCAAGGTTCGTTAGCTTATCACCTTCATGGTCGCCAAGTGGGCCAGAAATAGCAGAATTGGCGAGTTCGATTACGTTGAACTGGCTATTTTTCCAAGTGGTGTAAGATTCTAATACATTTACGATAAAGCTATCATCGACAGTATTACCCACCGAATCTGTAGCGCGTATGGTAATCGTAGAAACGCCCTTTATGCTGGGCTCGAAGGCCAATTGCAGTTGAGTTCCAGAAATCACTGAGGGAGTTACTAAACTAGGATTCGAGTTGCTCATGATGCTGTATGTCAAAGCAGTTGATTCACCCGCCTGACCTGCGGGTAGTGGAACTAAAGCAACGGTTGGGAAATTGATCAAGTAGTCTAGGTAGTTCTGCCCGAAACTGTTAGTAAATTGAAAAAATAAGGGCAGTTCGCCAAATGCGCTATTGATACTGCTACCATTCCATACACGGAATGAGTTGGGGTCGTTAAAAATAGCCATGACCGGCATCGTCTCTTTTGTTACACGACCAAATACGGTAAATCCGCCGTTTTGAGGGTCTAAAATATCACTATTCGCCCCCATGCTAACGAAAAATTGATTGGTCGCACTGTTAGGATTTTCAGCATTTTTCGCCATCGAGATTGTTCCTCGTGTATTGGATACTCCAAATTCATTAAGCACAGGAGCATTGGCAGGGATAGGTTCCCAGTTGGATGCTCCTAAGCGAAAGCCACCGCCTTGTACGACAAAGTCTTGCACCGATCGATGAAAAAACATGTTCGTGTAAGCTCCGGAATTCACGTAATTGAGAAAATTAGCACGGGTGAGCGGAACTCGATTGCTGAACAAGGCGAGATCAACGTAAAGAGGATTGCCGTCTGAATTATACTCGGAACTAAAGCGCACCACTTGATCATCGATCTCCTCAACACCAAAGACACTATTCAACGAAATGGTCCTTGGCTCACGACTGGCCGGTTCACGCAAATCCGTCATCGGAACATTGAGAACTGGCAGAACTTGTGGCAGTGCCGATAGTGATGTCGTCAATAGCAGGCAACTGCAATAAAATAGATTACAGGATTTCATGAGCTGCGTTAAGCAATCAAAAATAAAAAATCCAATCAAGCAGAAATGATTTCATCGGGAGGATTTAGTGCGTCTTCCTCTAAGGGAGCATCTGCCTGATCTTTGATTTTGCGTTCCCAAATGAAACGACGAAATAATACCTTTATCGCAGCAGTTAAGGGAACTGCTAATAACGCTCCGACAAATCCACCAAGAATCACCGTCCAAAAAATCATCGAAAAAATCACCGTCATCGGATGGAGTCCGACAGAATCCCCCACGATTTTCGGCGCCGTTACCAGCGAATTGATTTGTTGCACTACCACAAATATAATTACCACACCGATGGTATAAGGCATTGCTTCTAAGCCAAATGGCATTTCTCCTTTAGCATGAAACCAGCCAATGATGCACGCTGGAATGAGGCATAAAATATTGCCAATGTAGGGAATTACGCCCAGCAGCGCCATGAATACGCCGATCAAAAAACCATAGGGCAATCCGTAGAATGTCAGCGCGATGCCCACCAAAATTCCATCGATAAAAGCCACCAACACTTGACCACGAAAGAACGAGATCAGGTAACCATTGATTTCCTTTAGTGTATCGACCAATTCACTTTTGAACTTAGATGCTTTCAGAGGGACGTAATCATGCCAATGCTCTTCGATGCTTGCAGAGTCTTTTAGAAAGAAAAACAAGTATACTGGCACCATCACCAGACCGATGACAAAGCCTAACAACGCCAGAATTTTTGATGTTCCGGTTGTCGTCCACTGCCAAATATGTCCTTTATAGGTGTAGAGCAATCGTCCAGCACGTGTGTTCCAGAAAAAATCCAATCCTTCTGGTTTTGCACTGTCGGCAGACGGTTCAGGAATCTTGATCGCATTGCCTTGATCGTCAACCTCGGTCAACGCCCAGCCCAAAATCTTACCGCGATTGTCGTTCTGTAATTCATGTAAATATAACCCTATTTGCGTTGATAAAGAATCATTTTCATTTTTGCTCTTGATCGTCTTCTTGCCCGCTGCGATCTGTTGGGCCACCAGTGCGCTGCCTTGATTGACGCCTGGCAGAATGGCAATCGTCAGTAATAACATCCCTGCTAACATGGCGATATACACTGCCACGACAGATTTCAAACGCGATAGACCCCATTTTTGCAAACGTCGCACCACCGGATCTAACAAGTAGGCAATGATCCCCGCAACGATCACTGGAATCAACACAGGTTGCAAAAATCCAAACAACTGACCCGTTAGCCAAACCAAGCCAACCACTAATAGTCCCAAGATCAGAATGGATACTCCCGTGGCAGCATTCCACAAAGTTCGAATTTGAAATACAGTAGGATAGTTTCTCATGCGCCGCGCTTTTTTACCAATATCTGCGCCCATTACCATGAGAAAAATCAGTTGATTTTGGAATGCATAAGAAAATCTAACACTTTTCCTTAAGGCGTAACGGGTAACGTAATGCTCTCATAGTCTATGCGATTGAATTGCGCATCCCAATTGAAGATACACATTTCACGACGAGTCGAATAGAGTGCAACAGTCGATGCCGTGATCATGGCCCACTCTTGCCGCTCTGGATGAAAATAGCTGAGGCGAATTGGCAAACTAACAGATTTAGCAGTTCCGAGTGGATTATGAATTTTAACTTGTCCCGGTTCGATCAGAATTTTTGCTTCGCCTAACTCGACACCAACCTTTAAGGTTGTCATGTTCAAAAACATCGCATCTCCGCCTTTCAATGCGTTGAGGTCTTGAACTTTTGACTGAAATAGTAATCCTTTTACATTCTTTGCTACAGGCATAAGAACGATAAGAGCTTGACCCACGGTCTCGGGAACGATCGCTTGAGCGAGGGTAATATATTCGGGCTTTGCTGGGTCGGCGGGGTTCGCAACCTTACGAACGATGCGGATAATGCCATCAGCAGGAATTTTTATCGGATCGCTGGGAGAAAGTTTGGACAGCAAAATCTGACTGAAATCTTTCCCATGCATAACGGTAACAGGGTTTTCAAGGCCTTCTGGCACGGCAGTATAAACAAACCATGCATGCCTTCCCTTTGGTTCCTTTTTTTCAGGTTGCCCTGCTTCTTGTGCTAGAAGCGGTGCTCCCAAAAAACAACCAAATACCATTATACGCCATATTGAATATATCATAAAAAAAGATTGCTGATCATCAAATCTCACTACCGTTCAACCAACGGAAACTTTCGATTTGGAATTTACGCCCAAATTGACGATTCAATGGGCGCAACGAGTTGTTAATCGTAAATGTCCCCGTCGCGCTCAATGTCGTAGCGGCCACATCGGAGGCATTTGCGGGATCAATGTATTCGGGCAAGCGCTGCACAATCGCCTCGCACCATGCGCGGGCGATCACGTTGCCTGAGGCATCTCTGGATTCACCATAGGCACGGATGCGGAAGGTGTCATCTCGAACAGCTAAGGTGTTTGCGATAGGCTTTAGTAGGTCCGACTGAATGACGTAGCCGGGAATGCCAGCTAAACGCGAACCGACGGCAGCAGCGGGAGTTGCGTAACTATTTTTTCCAAGGTCCGTTTGAGTAATCATGAAAGCAGGAGCGTTTTTATAACGATAATTGATGGATTTCGGGTCAGGCGCATTGTCATCGTAATCGATGGCACTCTGCAAAGCGCCCATCACTCCGAGCGAATCATTGGACAAACGGCGGTTAATAAACTCGGAATAATTGAGAAACGGACCACGTAACTTAACTTGTTTGACGCATTCCTCCGCCAGCTTCATAATTTGATCGTCATCCAGAAAGCGAACACCACTCCAGCCTCTAGAACCATCGGGCATCGTTGCTCCTTGTCCAGCATCGCCCATCTCCTTATCGGAGACCTCCGTGTCAAAGCGCGAGAGGGCGATCCGTTTGCCAGAGGGGACATTGATTTTTTTAACCGCTCCAGAACTGTCACGGAAAACCAACTGTCGCTCACGAATGCCAGCGAACACGGCCTGCCAAGCAGCCACGGAGGTGCTATTGACATTGAACATGCCATCTACCATCAAGTGCTTGGCAGCCTTGAGATATCCGTCTGTGGCTTGGAGATCGGTTTTGATTTGGCTTGGCTGCCTGCCACCTTCACGAAAAATGTAACGGGAGTTGGCGAGATCCTGGCCGGTAGTCATGAGGTCGATATTTGCACTCAGAGACTCCCCTGGGCTACCAGTATAGCCACGCTTTTGATTGGCCAGAGAAGAAATAAAATAATCGTCCCACAGGGCATCATTGAGCAGCAATACATGATCCCAGTAATCGCAGTAGGCCTTGGTGTCAACTTCCTCAGTCACGCTCGGATTTTGCCGGTCTATGACATCCTGGCTCTTCGAATTATCGATGAACCGGTAGACATCATTCCGGGGTAGCATCGGGTGCATGAAGGAGTTTCCGATGCCTGGGCCGGTGACTCCGCTCTGATAGACGACTCGTTTGCTCTCAGAGCAATAGAGTGAGCATTTTGCTACACTACTACCGTTTCCTGTGAAACTGCTAGCAAAATTAGGTTCTAGTTGGTTCGCATTAAGCCAGCCAGGATTGATGCGCATACCAGAAAATCCAGCAAGACTGCTGATCGGTGCGGTGGGCAGTTCTAACAAGGCGGCTGAAGTGACTTGTTCATAAGCAGGGGCTCCCGAGCCAAGAAACGCTTTGTCGCCCAATTGCCCGACGATTTTGCTAACGCCAAACGTGGTAGTCGGACCGAAATTTACGATGTAGGGGCAGTCCATCCGTTGGGTGTGGGCGATCGTGTCGTCCATGGACATATACATACCGCTGCCAAAATAGAACGGGGGGGACTGTATCCAGTTTCGGCTTCGCCAGTCTTTTTCCCAATCAATGCTTGGGTAATCGAACTTGAACAGCCCCTTGATCGCCATTTGCGTATATGCTACTATCTTTGGGTTGCCATCAAAGTCCCATAAGGCAAGATTACTAGTGCCAAGAGGAGTGATCGGGGTGTTGGTCTGATCCGGACTGTGTGGACTCCTTTGGAACCAGTCGTTAGAATAAGTCATTGGCAATCCACCCGAAGAAGGTGTCAACTTAGATTCCATGAACATGGCACCGGGAGTGTTTCCATTATTAACGCCACCACCCCATTGAGCACAGGAAAATTCGTAGCCAACACCAGGCTTTTCAGCTGAGGCAAAAGTAGCCGTGCTCCCGATCTTCCAAGACCGCTCATCTCCTACAACCACATTCGGGTCGAACCCTGGGACAAGTTCAGTCACTAGACCGCCTACTACAGAACTGTCGAGGGTTGTTTTCATAGAAAAAACCTTCAATTCGCCTGGTTGAAAAACGATGTCACCCTTACCACCAGAGGTAAGCAGAGCACTAAAGTTCTTGGCCTCACTGTAACCGTTCATTGTTTTATAAACTCCATTCAGGTAGAATTTCATATTCGTCGGCCACAGTCTGTATGCCTTACAAGAAATGGACATCATGCCGGAAGGAATAACAAGTTCGGTATTATAAGGGTTCCAATAAGTAAAGACGGGGCTGTAGTATTGCAGACAGTTGAATTTATCCCCACCTATTGGCCTAGCCACCAGACTGTAAATCAAAGTCAACTTGGCAAGCACCGGGGCTCTCCAATAGTGGTTCGATCCATCCCATGATGGATTTGTCACCGACATTGAAGACGAAGACGCGAAGTTGGTGGATGGCTTGATTCCTTTCCAGTTAAGTGCTCCCGCCATGCCCTGTTCTGTCGTGTCAGCATCACTTCCAGAGCGATACATGCGATAATAATGACGCATGTTGGTCCAGGATGCGAATTGTCGGTTAGGAATAGCTGGGTTCTTGGCCGCCAGTTCAGAACTCATTGGTCGTATGGAGGGCTCGCGAATATCACTTCCCGTATTGAACTTATAAGGTAAGGGCAGGCTAGAAGCACTTTTTTCAAACAACAAGCTAAGATCCTTCTTGAGATGGCCTGTGCGAACGCTTGCAATCACGCCTTGGCTCTGCGCAGTGAGATTGTAAAAGTTCTTCTCTACATATTCTTTATCGATGGTAGCGGGGCTCAATGTCTTGGTCGTGACCAATCGACTACCGGCCGTCGTGTCGCTATCGAGAGCAGAGAAGCCATTCAGCGCACCTACTCCCACTTCTGCGGTATCACCCTGCGCTGCCTGCCAAGCTTCTGCCGTCAAATTACGGGGGTTTTTGGCAAGAGTAATCTTTGCCTTTTGATTTTCCGCACCGATCCACCATGCTTGTTTGCCAGTAGTACCAACCGAAGTTAAATAGGCGCGGGTGATTTGATCTGGCTTTGTATTAGCTAATTCGCCAAGGCTACCTTTGCCGACCATGACGACAGAGTTACTATCATCCCAACCACTGATACTCAGCGGGCTAAGGGCATTCTTTGCCATGGCGTCTGGCATGGACAATAACCAGCGACGAAACATGTTTTTGCGTTGCGCTACGTAGGTGTCTTGGATTTTTACTGTACTAGTCGTGTCAGGAATTTTATAGTTATTATTGAGCCAGGATCCCCAAGAATTGTAACTGGCAAGCCAATGCGGTTGGGCCACTCCTTCGATCGCTTCGGTATTTTTGTTAGAGTCGAACAATGCAGCTTCGGCACTGACACGCATATCGGGTCCCATTTGTTTTTGTAGTTCGCCTAACGCTACAAATAAAGCCACGCGTGCATTGGCGCGTGCTTGCGCCTGCCCTTCGCCCTGGCCTGCAGAGCGCAGTGACACGGAGGATAATGAGAGAATTCCTAGGACAATCATCGTCAACAGAACCATAAGGGAAATGGTCATGATAAGTGTGAAGCCTTGAATATTGCGAGTAATTTTGAAGGTGTTTTTCATAATGCAGGCGGCTTAATGTATGTCCAATGTATTTAATATAATTGAAAAAGCAAGAAATAATTTCTCCATTTCTTGTGAAAAATATGGGCAGGTTTTTAAAGGCTGTCATGATCAATAACAATAGAAAGCACAGGCAGAAAATCACTTTTTGGCTTTCACCGGAGGGGCGTATTTCATGGTTTTTGCCAATTCATCCAAATCCGCAGTAAGTTTTACTGCTGTATCGTGATCTGAAGCTAAATTTTTCGTTTCATATGGATCGGCGTCGAGTTGGAACACTTCGGTCCACTCAGGATGATCGATGTATTTTATGAGTTTACTGTTGGCGGTGCGAATACCGATGCACGTGGGTGTATCACCCAATTCGCGAAAATATTCGGAAAAAAACGACTTGCGCCACTGGGTAGATTTTTCACCAGAGGCTAAAGTCTTCCAACTGGCTCCTTGCATCTCAGCGGGGCGAGGAATGCCAGCGAGATCGAGGAATGTCGGGGCGATATCGATATTTAGGACCATTTCATCGATGGTTTTTCCTTTTCCAAATAATTTTGGATAACGCACGAGCATGGGAATGCGAAGTGATTCTTCATAAAGTGCTCTTTTATCGCCAAGATGATGTTCGCCAAGAAAATATCCGTTATCGCTGGTGTAAACGACGACCGTGTCTTCTGTTAGGCCTAGCGAATCGAGTGTATCTAACAATCTTCCCAGATTCTCATCGACTCCAGTGATGTGTCGCAAGTAATCAAGGTGCACCGTATTTTCAGATAGCCCACCTGTTGACTCTTCGCCGTTAGGTTTGTTTTTTGATTTTGTCGTGGCATGATAAATCGCAGGCACAAAGCAATTAGGCACTGTGCGAGTCGCTTGATCCGCGTAAAGATTGCGCAGTCGCTCGGGCAGATTCACGCCTCCACGTGGTCCATGTGGGCTCTTAAAACCAATGATCATCGAGAATGGTTGTTTGCTATTCTCTTTTATCCAGTTGATGGCATTGTCGGTACTGACATCGTCCACCCAACCATTGCTTGGTTGGGACACTCCGTTGACTTCAATGGGACAATTCTGATACGTTCCTTGCCCGATAAAGCTTGCAGAATAGTCGAAACCTGGGCGTTGGCCACGTTGATTGCCCATGTGCCATTTTCCGATATAAGCCGTCTTATAACCAGCCGCACGCATCAGCGAAGCGTGGGTGACAGAATCGATCGGAAACGGAGTATTGTTATCGGAAATTCCGTTTAGATGATTGTAGCGACCAGTGAGAAAAGCCGCCCGACTAGGTGAACAGAGCGATAGTGTGACAAAAGCATTACGAAAGCGAACGCCCTCAGCAGCGAGTCGATCCATGCCTGGAGATTTGAACCACGGAAAGCGAGCTTTGTCACCTTGCTCACGCTGCACCGCTCCCATTGCGTCCCAACGCTGGTCGTCAGTGTAGATAAAGAGAAAATTTGGTTTGCGCTCGGCAGCATGAAGGGGGGACGCGCTGGCTAACAAGGCGAGGCTGAAGATTTTCAATTGTCTGATCATGATTCTACACAATACTGATGAATAGAGTGATTTGTATCACATCATTTGATACAAATCATATGCGTTGATATATTTTCCATCATACGAGCGTATTACATAAGTTAACAAAATTATGAAAAAACTCATTCTTCTGCTTTTTTGCGCATGCATTTCTTTACTTAACGTTCATGGTTCGGAATCGATAGTTTACAAAAAAACTACCGATAAAGAACTGAAGTTATTTGTTGATAAACCTGCGAACTGGAAATCTTCAGACAAAAATCCCGCTATAGTTTTTTTCTTTGGTGGTGGTTGGGTCGGCGGGTCTCCTACACAGTTTGCCAAGCAGAGCCTGTATTTTGCCTCACGTGGCATGGTGGGGATTTGCGTTCAATATCGCGTCATTCCCAAGGGCGATAAAGGACCGCCCACATGGTGCTGTGCAGATGCCAAATCAGCCATGCGCTATGTGCGAGCTCACGCAGCAGAATTAGGCATAGATCCAGAACGCATCGCCGGAGCGGGAGGTTCTGCTGGTGGTCATTTGGCAGCCTTTACTGCTTTGGTGGATGGCCAAGATGATCCTGCAGATGATAAAAAAATATCCTGTAAACCAAATGCGTTAGTGTTGTTTAATCCAGTGTTCAATAACGGACCGGGTGAATGGGGGCATGAGCGTGTAGGGACTAAGTATCTTGATTTCTCTCCTGCCCATCATGTCAAAAAAGGCGCGCCACCGACAATTGTTTTTTTAGGCGATAAAGACGCACTCATTCCTGTAAAAGTCGTTGAAGAATTTCAGAAAAACATGAAAGAAGTGGATTCTTTATGTGAGGCTGTTTTCTATAAAGACTGTGGTCATGGATTTTTTAATAGCGCCCCCAACTACGCAAAAACATTGATCGCGGCTGATCAGTTTCTCGCCACACTCAAGTGGATTTCTGGGCCGCCGACTGTGAAAGCGGAGTAATCCATTCCGATGATAAATTCACCAATGCCATTGTTTCACATGTACAAATATATTCGCGTTCTATTTCTCATATCCGGACTTTCGTTTTCCATTTCAGCGGAAACATATCGTCCCAATATTATCTTTATTCTGTGTGATGACCTAGGCTATGGCGATCTGAAATGTCTCAATCCACAAGGGAAAATCGCGACACCTCAGATGGATCGCTTGGCGAAAGAGGGGATGATTTTTAACGATGCGCATTCCAGTTCAGCCGTGTGCACGCCCACTCGTTACGGGATTCTAACAGGTCGTTACAATTGGCGCTCACGCATGAAAAGTGGTGTGCTGAATGGTTACTCGCCGCGCCTGATCGAAGAGGGACGCGTGACTGTGGCCGCATTTCTCAAAGATCAAGGTTATGCAACTGCTTGCATCGGAAAGTGGCATCTTGGTATGGATTGGCCGAAACGCGAGGGGGCCTCTGAAGACGCAAAAAATATTGATTATACCAAGCCGATCGCAAACGGCCCGTTAGCGGTGGGCTTTAACTACTATTTCGGCATAAGTGCCTCACTTGATATGCCGCCGTTTGCCTACATCGAAAATGATCACCTCACCCAAGTACCTACCGTGGAAAAAGAATGGATTCGCAAGGGGCCTGCCGCCGTGGATTTCGATGCGAGCAATGTGCTGCCCGATCTAACCAAAAAAGCAGTCGATTACATCGCCGATCAAGCGAACAAAGCGAAGGACGCTAAACCGTTTTTTCTCTATCTTCCTCTCGCGTCGCCGCACACACCAATCTTGCCAACGAAGGAATGGCAGGGGAAAAGTGGTCTTAATGAGTATGCTGATTTTGTGATGCAGACTGATGCCACTGTGGGCGCCATACTTGATGCGTTAGAGAAAAATGCTCTGAGTAGTGACACAATGGTTATTTTGACTAGCGATAACGGTTGCTCACCCGCCGCGAAGTTTCCTGAGCTTCTCGCCAAAGGACATAATCCTAGTGCGCAGTTTCGTGGTAATAAAGCTGATATTTTCGATGGCGGTCATCACATTCCTTTTTTGGTGAAATGGCCGAAACAGATCAAGGCAGGAAGCACTAGTGATCAACTCATTTGCCTCAATGATTTTTTTGCCACGTGTGCAGAGATCACGGGTGGTAAAGTAACCGATGAAATGGCAGAGGATAGCGTGAGCATTTTGCCGGCCTTATTGAATCGTGCGGAAAAACCATTGCATGAAGCTGTCGTGCACCATTCGATCAATGGTTCGTTTGCCATTCGTCAGGGAAAATGGAAATTAGAATTTTGCCCCGGCTCCGGCGGATGGAGCGATCCTAAACCAGGAAGTGCTGACAGCAAAGCGCTACCAGCCTTACAACTATACGACCTCTCTGTTGACATCGGAGAGACAAAAAATCTTCAAGCGGAACATCCACAAGTTGTCGCCGATCTTACAAAATTGTTAGAAAAATACATCGCAGATGGCCGCAGCACACCAGGCAAAAAACAGGAAAACACCGGAGCTGTTTCGATTAGTACTGAGAAGAAAAAATCGAAAAAATAGTGCTTTGTGACACTAAGCCTTACGATGGCGTAGTCGGTCAATGATCACTGCGATCACAATGATCGCGCCAGTGATCACTTCGGTCCATGGGGTAGGGATGCCGTTCATGCCGCAGCCATTTCTAATGGTGGTCATCAGCAGTGCACCGACTAAGGCTCCCAATACCGAGCCTTCACCACCCGATAGACTGGCGCCACCGATCACCACAGCGGCGATAACATCCAATTCCATGCCAGTTGCCGTAGTGGGGTCACCTTGGGATGATTTGGCCATGTTCATGATCGCCGCGAGACCGGCCATGGCGCCGCCGATGGTATAGACGAGAATTTTGATGCGAGCCACAGGAAGGCCGCAAAGCGTTGCTGTTAGTTCGTTTGAGCCTACAGCAAAGATATGCCTGCCGAATCGCGTAAAACGCAGCATGAGCGAAAATAGAAGCACCAAAGCGAGCATCATCCACACTCCATAAGGCAAGCCAACTCCCCCCATCCATGGCTTCCATGCTGAAACGGTGGTAGGCAAATTGATTGGCGTTCCATTGGTAGCGACTTTTGCCGCACCGCGAAAAATTTGCATGGTGCCTAGGGTGACGATGAATGGTAATAGTTTCAGTTTGACCGTCAGACTGCCATTGCAAGCACCACAAAAGGCCCCGAATGCGATGGTAGCAGCAAATATCATCAGCGGATCCATTCCCTTGGTGGTCAGCCAGGCGCAAAATACACAGCTCAAGGCAATCATCGATCCCACCGATAAGTCAATGCCACCAGAGATGATGATCAAGGTCATTCCGATAGCTGCGGTGGCGACGATGACGGTTTGCGTGAGGATATTGAGTGCTACATCGGTTGTGAAAAAGCGTGAATTTAGACTGCCGAAAATGACATAAACAACCAGCAATGCAAGGAACGGACCAAGCATGGCGAGCATCGAACGGAGGTGGGTAGCTTTGGACATGATAAAAAAAGTAATGGTTCGTTAGAGATTATCGGATTTTCCAGTTGCAACTCGCATGACGTCTTCGGCAGTAATATCCGCCACTGGCACAGCGCGAGTGAGTGTGCCGCGCGACATCACGGCAATGCGATCACAGATGCCAAATAGTTCAGGCAGATAACTGGAGATCACAATGACGGCGCGTGGATTATTAGCATCAGTGACGATTTCATTGATCGCTTCATAGATCCGCGCCTTGGCTGCGATATCAATTCCGCGAGTGGGTTCGTCTAACAAAAGGATATCTACTTCGTGTTCTAACAAACGTGCAAGTGCGGCTTTTTGTTGATTTCCGCCAGAAAGAGCAGAGATTTTTTGGGTGGCAGCTTGGCATTTGATTCCCAGTTTTTCGATCCACTTCGCGGACCGCTGACTCATAACGGCGGGAGAAACAATTCCATAACGCCCGAAATTTTTTAATGAAGAAAGCGTGATGTTATCGGCTATGCTTAGATTTAATGCCAGTCCTTCTTCTTTACGATTCTCACTCAAGATACCAATGCCTTGCTTCCAGCGCTCAGCGGGTGAGGGGGCGGTAGTGGTGACCGCATGAACCGTGACATCACCTGCAACAATAGGATCAAGTCCAAAAAGAGTGCGCAGAAATTCGGTGCGACCTGAGCCGACCAATCCAGCAATGCCAATGACCTCGCCTCGATACAAATCTAGGCTGACATTTTTTGGTTTTTCTTTTCCCGCTAGCTGATTGATTTCTAACACTTTTTCACCTCGTTGCCGGGAACTGCGCGGATAGAGATCTTTTACATCGCGGCCCACCATTAACGAGACGATTTCCTCTGGACTTGTCGAGGCAACATCACGTGTGGCCACCGCGCAACCATCACGCAAAATCGTAAGTCGTGTCGCGAGACGCTTCACTTCTTCGAGGAAATGAGAAATGTAAACGATGGAAATGCCAGTAGCTTTCAATCGGTCGATCAATAAAAATAGTCGCTCGATGTCTTTCTGTGCGAGAGAAGAAGTCGGTTCATCAAACACTAACAACTTGCAACCCATGGCTAAGGATCGCCCGATTTCGATCAACTGCTGCACTGAAACAGAAAGATCACCCGCGCGTGCTGTCGGTTTGAGATCAGGGTGATCAAAGTGAGACAATGCCTCCATCGCTCGTTGGCGCATGGTTTTTCTATCAATAAATGGCCCCATCGTCGGCTCCATGCCAAGCACGATGTTCTCTTCCACTGTGAGATGAGGCGCGATTGAGAGTTCTTGATAAATCATTCCCACGCCTTGCGCTCGGGCATCGAGCGGATTTTTAGGGCGATAGATCATGCCGTCAAACAACATTTCTCCGGTGTCAGCCGCATGCGCTCCGGAGAGGATTTTCATCAAGGTGCTTTTACCAGCTCCATTCTCACCCACTAGTGCGTGCACTTCTCCCGGTAGCACTTCCAAATCCACCTTGCCCAACGCAATTGTTGGCCCGAAGGTTTTTCGTATGTTCCGCATGATTAAACGATGCGCAGAATGACCAGAACCGTGAAGCATGAGAACAAGGGAATAGATTAGTCAGCGCTTGGCTGATAAGCGGCTTCTTTATCGATGATGAACGTCCAACGCAATGGAGTAGTGATGGTTTTATCATCCTTCGTTTTCCATGTGATGGAAACCTGGCAAGAATCACTGCGCAGGCGACGATTGATTTGCCACGTGTAGTGTTTTGATGTCTCATCCCAAACGGCGGGCACGTCACCAAATCCAGCCACTTTCATGAGCAAGGTCTCTGGCTTTATATCCGCCACCGTTGATAAATCTGCAGAAATCAAAGGCATGCGTGTATTCACCACGGCCCCAGGCTCAGGCAAAACAGGGTAGGGGACGATTTGTTTCGGAGCATTGGCCAACCCTGCCGCCGCGACCGCCGAGGCATCACGAAATTCCGTCGCGGTGACAAAAATTTTGTCGTAAGTACCTAGGATGATATAGCGCGGCAAGGTATTGCCATCACTGCTGCGCTTAATTTTTCCAGGCAAAACAGTAAACAGGTTCTCGTAGCCATATTTCTTGCCCGCGACAAACATTTCATCAGTAGAATATCCTCCAGGATAACAATAAGAATTGATTTTTTGTGAAAATGTCTTTTCTAAAAACACCTTAGACTGATTCATTTCTTGCTCAAGGTATTGCTCGTAACTTTTAGTCCCTTTGCGTTTCTGGCTTTTCACGGTGGTGGGAAAATGATGCGACTTCGAGTGATTACCTAAGGTCATGCCATTTTTTTGCATTTCACGAATCATTGCCAAAGTCATCGATTTGCCACCTACATCGACGTATTTTGTGTAAAGATACACTGTAAATGGATAGCCAAACTCTTTTAATATCGGATAGGCATCGGTATAAACACTCAACCAGCCATCATCGATGGTGATCAATACGGATTTCGGTGCGAGTTCCTTTTCGCCTTTTCTCCATGCCGTAAAATCAGCCATGCTAACCACAGTTAATCCCTGATCTTTGATTGCCTGCATCTGCGCGCGAAATTTGGTCGTGTTGATGCGCATCTCGGTTTCCTTGAGGGTGTTGGAAAAATCGTGATAACCGAGAACCGCCACCCGCACACCGTCATCGGGAATGCTCACCGGAGCAGGAGCAAGAGGCACGGCCTTCGGAGCATCCTCTGTGCTGACTGGGGGAGCCTGCTGCGCCAGAAGAGTGCCGCAAGAAAATGAAGCTAGGGTGAGAGCAAGTAACAGCGAACGCATGAGTAACGATATACAAAATCAAAATACTAGGGAAGCTCAAATTCGCAATTCTACGTATTTCCGTAATATTCGTCCCATTAATCATTTTCATCCTTTTCTCTTCACTTGCCCTCTTTTAGGGGTGAAGGAAATGGCGCTCATGTCAAAGATGGTGGGATCCCAGATGCCGCGATACCAGCCGCACATGCCGTCGCATAGCTCTAGATATTCTAGCGTACCGCCGCAGGCTTCGGGTGGGCAAGCATTGGCACCATCGATCATTTTCGGTCCCGTTTCTTCGCTTTCAAAATGATTTTCGATCGCGATTTCATGAATCCATTCATCGGCGTAATCGTAGAGATAGAGGAACCTTCGCGGAAGTTTTCCCCGACCAATAAACGCAGCAAGGGTCAGGATGCTTTCATCTTGGAAGCTATCGGCGCCTTTAAATCGTTCATCATCTGGTGTGGCGATGATGTCTCGCAGGTACTTGCCTTTGCCGAATCGGAATTCGTGATCATACTTATGCTCCCAACCCATGGCGCATTGCAAGGCGGTGTGAAATTGAGCAAAGGTATAGTGTGCTGGCACGCTAAAGCTGCGCCAGATCACGGGAGTGATTTTGTAGAGGGTGACTTTTACGGTGAAGTGCTTCATGGAATCGTTAAGAAAAAATTTAATGAAAAAGTGATAGGTTCGGATGAATCGGTGAATCAAGTGGATCGAACTTACCTTGCAAATGGCGAATCAATCCAGCGAAAGCAATCATCGCAGCATTATCCGTGCAGAGGTCAGGTGGGGATAATGATAACGTGATTCCCGCAGCGTCGCAAGCAGTCTGAAATTTTTTTCTCAGAGATTGATTCAGCGAAACGCCACCGGAAAGAGCGAGGTGATTCATGCTTTCTTGTTTCAGCGCTCGCAGGGATTTGTGCAATAGAACATCGATTACTGCGGCTTGGAACGATGCGCAGAGATCATTCAGTGAAGTAGCGAGATTTTCGATTTTAGGTAAGCTGTAAAGCACACTGGTTTTCAATCCGGAGAATGAGAAATCAAGATGCGCTTCGTGCATAAGACCACGTGGAAAAGCATACTTTAAAGGATCTCCATCAATGGCGGTGGCTTCAATGTTCGGCCCGCCGGGGTAAGGGAGCCCTAGCATTTTTGCGACTTTGTCAAATGCTTCGCCAGCGGCATCATCACGTGTGCTGCCGAGTTTGGTGTAGTCGCCTGCGGCACGAACTTTGATCAGCAATGTGTGTCCACCTGAGATGATCAATGCGATGTGCTCAGGAATGCATGTCTCTAACAAAAATGGCGATAGTAGGTGCCCTTCGAGGTGATTGATGGCGAGGAACGGTTTACGGGTTGCGGCGGCGAGGGCTTTTGCTGTGGTATTGCCGATGAGTAGCGATGAAGACAAGCCAGGCCCCGCGGTGGCGGCAAAAGCATCGATTTGATCAATGCTGACTTGTGCTCGGCGTAAAGCTTGCTCGATCAATGGTCGTAAGTTGAGCGAATGATTGCGCGATGCCAGTTCAGGAACTACGCCGCCGTGAGGTTGATGAAGGGGGATTTGGGAAGAAATTTCAGACGCAAGAATCCGCGTGCGTTGTTGACGATCGCCAGATAGAATAGCGACAGCAGTTTCATCACAAGAGGATTCAATAGCGAGAACAAGAGGCATGAGCGAAAGTGGTGACCACTTCATGGAACAATCGTGGGCGATTATGCAAGGGAAATGGGAAAAAGTTGGAAATTTAACCCATTCCATGAAACGTTGTTCGTGTGCAGTTGTTGTTTCGTCATCGTAAAATTTCGTTTGATCGCCGTCCGTTGGTGATGGGGATTGTCAATATCAACGATGATTCATTTTCTGGTGACGGAAGTCTTGACGAAGATCGCATCATCGCGCAAATCCGTCAGCAAATCAGCGACGGTGCAGATGTAATCGACCTCGGAGCAGAAAGCGCACGTACCAACCGTCAGGCGATCTCCATCGCCGAAGAGTTGCGTCGATTTTCGCTCGTGATGGAGCGATGGCAGGAAATATGGTCATCGGCAAAACCAATCGATGCGCTGCAAGTGTGGCCGCCGATTTTATCAGCGAATACTTGGCGCACCGATGCCGTGCGTGGTGTGATCGCGATGGGGGCTGAATGGATCAATGATATGAGCGGATTGCCTGATGGTGAAAATGCAGCATTGTGCGCGGCAGCAGGCACGGCATTATTAATTATGCACAGTGTGGGTGAACCAAAAGTGCCGCATTTTCATCAACAATGGGATGATGTGATGGCTCAGCTTATGCAGTTTTTTTCTGAGAAAATCCAACTGGCCGAACAACATGGATTGAGCAGGGATTCCTTGATGTTAGATCCAGGAATTGATTTCGCGAAACAAAAAGATGACAACCTAACGATCTATCGCAATCTAACCCGGCTCACCCAATTTTCTTTGCCACTGATGATCCCCGTATCTCGTAAGACGGTGATTGGCGATGTGTTGGGCATAAGTAATCCTTGCGAGCGGGATGCCGCTACCATTGCTTGCCTAACCTGGTGCATGCGGCATGGCGGAAATATTTTCCGGGCTCACAATGTGGCAGCTGCTTCTCAGGCGATTCGCTGCCTTGCCACTACTTGATTTTTACGCAGAGGGTCCTTTGGGTTCGCTGGAGGTCTTTAATTGCGGTGCTGTCTGCGGTTTGTTAGGAATGATCTCCTCGATCGCATCTGCAGGAACCCAGCCTCTTGTTTGCGTGGCAAAGGCAATATAGACCCAGCGGTCGCTGCGCTGAATGATGCGGCAAAGCGAACCAGCAGGTGCATCGATCACTTCCGCAGAGGTTCGCGAGGCATCGGCGTAGGCGACAGCTTTTTCTGATACAATAATTGCTTGCTCGCTATAGGGTGCAAAGGTTGCATCGTCTGGATAATAATGCAGTGCGGCAGCAGCGGCTAGCAATAAAAAGGGACAAATGACGCATGATACAACCGCATAAATGCGCAATTTGCTGCCTCGGCTAGTCGCAGGAAACACCAATACACCTAAAACAATTAGCCACAGGCTAACAAAAAGCGTATTTTGCACCCAAGCGAGTGGGATTTTCGTTAGTGTGTATTGGTAATCCGGCCGTTTGATCGTAAGCGCGCCGAATTTTCTTTCGAGAAAACGCAGATTTTGGCGAGCCTCTAGCAATCCTGAATCGGCGATCAGGGCCCGCCGATAATAAAGCGCCGCATAACCTGGCGAACTCATGCGATAGCTGGCGTTACCGATGTTGTAGAGTGTTTGTGAAGTGAGTTGCTCATAGGGGCCTGCAGATAACCACGCGGTGATTGCATCTTTGTATTGTCCTTCGGCGTAAAGTTGATACCCGTCTTTTTGCACCTCTGGTTTTGCTTCTTCGGCTTGCAAGCCGCTAGAAAATATAGCCGCGAATATCATCAGCGAAAAAGCTAATTTGCGTAAGGTTTTTAAAATCATGGATCTTTGGGCTGGTGGTATCGGTGAGGTGTCTGGTTGTGGATGAAAACAAAGGGCATCGCGTTGTTTTAGTATATTCTGAATTTCGCTTTGTTGAGATTTTTCCGGCAACCATGTTTCGATAAATCGGCCAACACTTCGATAAAATGAAACCATGTCATTCGGTGATTTTTCGAGTGATTTCCATGCTTCTTTCCTTGCTGCCAAGTGAGGATTTGAAGCGAATCGATAGGCATAACGACGATAAACAATTGCAGCAATCAAGGTCAGCAAAAGAACTAACGGAACCAGATGCCATAGATGCGGGAGATCCATGGTCTTGCTCGGGTCGATCAACGGGCCCGTTTTGATCACTCCTAAAATATCCGTCATCCGTTCAACTGGCAAATTTGCTGCTTGTGGGGGAGCATCGATGATTGAAACGTTTGGGTTTGTGGAGGGAGTAACTTTTAACGGAACTGCTGCCGTGGTCAACGATTTGTAGGATTCGGTGATAGGGTCAAAATAATCCAAGCGAAATGGAGGAATCATGGTTTGTCGTTCCGTGGGACGCATAAACTGTTTAAAGACCACAGTTCCTTTCTGGGTTCTGCGTTCCTCGCCTTGTTCGCTGCGCGTTGCATCGTAGAGCTTCCAACCGTCTGGATCAGTGAGAAAGGGGGCCTCGAGAGAGTCGAGGTTGCCTCGACCTGAAACTACTAAATCGACGTTCACAGGGTCACCTTCGCGGATCTCTGTGTCAGCGGCATTGATGCCGAGATTGAGGGTGAAATCACCCACCGCATTTCGAAAACCAGGTGGCGGATTTGCAGGCAATGGTTTGGCATCCAATTCAAGCTTCGAAGCGGCAAGATTCAGCGCTACGAGATTTTGTTCGACGCCAAATTGTCCCACGCTCGACTGAACCGTAATGAGCCGAATTTTAGCACCACCGATCGAGACCTTTCCTGATTTGCTAGCTGCCATCGTGCTCGGATAGGATACTGCTTGGTATTGCGCTCCTAACAAAATTGCGCTGCCTATTTGCGGGCGTGGTTCGAACCGCCATGCTGTGATGCCATCGCGGTCGAAATCTGGAATACCCCATTCTTCCACGCGCTGGTTGGCAGGGAAGTAGATTTTCATTTCCACAGGAATGATTTCCCCTTCATACGGATTGGTTTTTGTTGTGCGGAACATTGCTGCATAACGCGTCGTCGATCCGTTAATCACAATTTCAGTGAAGGGAATTTGTGTTGCGTCAAAAACTTCAAAATCCAAGGCGTCGCTGGCGATTTTCTCAGTGCCTACTTGAAATTTCAACTCAGGAATCTGATGCTTGCCGACTTCAAAACTTGTCAGTGCAAATTGATAAATATAACCCAATTTCCGACCCGGTAAAATTGTGGTATTAGGCCCGCCGAAACCACGCGCCTGCAAGGTGACGCCGGGAATGGCTGGTAATTGCAATTCTTCGGGAGGATTCACATCTGTCAGTGTGATTTCCAATACGGCTTGTTCGCCGCGTGCAAGAAATTGACTCGACAGCGCTACATCGATCGATGCTGCTCGCAGCAAACACGTGAAGCTCAGGAGAAAAAATAGATATTTCATAAATAAGTATGGCTTAAAAAATGGACGAATGATCACCAGTCTTTTTCAGGACGACGATACTGGTAGGTTCCTTCCGCGACGACCCCACGTTGCAAATCAGCGTTTTCATTGAGTTTGCGCATGGCGTGCTGTTCTTTGGTTTCTTCAGGACGTTTATCTTTGCCGTGAGTGTTGTTAGGATCGGGTTTTTCACCTTCGGGAGTTTTTCCTTCTTTATCTCCCTGATCACCTTTGTCTTTTGGCTCTTGGCCATCTTTCCCCTTTTCGCCAGGCTTGTCACCTTCTCCTTCGCCTTCGCCCTCTTGGTCTCCAGGCTCTTGACCCTCACCTTCGCCTTCGCCCTGATCTTGCCCACCCATTTGTTGCTGCATTTCTTTTTGCTGATCTTCCATTGCTTTGCGCAATTTCTTTAAGTATTCGTAGGCGACTGTTTTGTTTTGTTGCGCATCGGTCAGTTGCTGATCAATGCTCAGTGCTGATTGTGAGTGGCGCACCGAATCAGACCAGTTCAACAAAATGGACTGCATATTACGAAACCCTTCCGATGGTTTATTGGGCTCAGATTTATCATCCTTCATCCAATCGTCCATTCGCTCTTTTAGTAGGGCTTCAAAACGCGCTGGACCGTCAGTTTCGCCGGGGTAGGTTTCTCCTTTGGAAAGCGATTGCCAGCCTAATTGAAATAAAGTATTGCCCATACCTTGATGCGCAGCTGCTCTAATTGCTGGCTCATCTTGTGCTAGAGCGTGGGAATATGCGGCGCGGGCTTCAGGGAACTCGCTTAGACGATAATCGGCCGTTGCTTTGCCTAACATGATGCCAGCATAAGCATCGGTTTCGGGTGTTTCTAGGCGTGATAATTGTTCAAACTGTGAACTGGCTTCTTTGTAATCTTTTGCCTCGAACGCCGCTCGTGCGGTGGCCAGTGTGATCGGCGGTTCTTCGCCATTAGAGAATGAGCTTAGTAAAAGCATCATTACGATTGTGGCCGCTGCTGATTTAGCAGATGCATTCACGGAAGTTAGACCACGCCAGCGAGTGCCAAGAAGTATTGCGATCATAAGAAATAGAACTGCGGGAAACATAAACCATTGATACAAATCCGTCGCTAACATTTTTTCAGTTCCTTTCAATTCAAAGGTATCCAAATCTGACACTGCTGCTGTGATCATGGCGGGAATATCACTTGCTGATTGAGCGAGTGCAAAGCGACCACCACACTGGGAAGCAAAATTTTGCAATGTGGCGGACTGCAGTCTACTGATGATCACTTCTCCTTTGAGATCACGAAATTTTCCATCCGCCGCTTCAGGGTCCGGGATGAATCCACCATCATCAGTGCCTATACCAATCGTAAAGGTGTATGTGCCTGATTTTTTGATCTCGCTTACTGTGCCGAGTAGCTCTGGCGAATGCTCTTCACCATCGGAAAGAATGATCATGCCATTGTTGCTTTGAGCAGTTTCTTTCAACGTGGCGATTGCCATTTTCACTGCAGCGCCCACATCGGAACCGCCATTGGGGATGGAATCAAAATCCAACTGTTCCACGGTTTCACGCACAGCTCCATGATCATTTGTGAGCGGTGCAAAAAGAAAGGAGGTTCCGGCAAACCCGACCACTCCGATACGATCATTCGGCAGTGTTTCCAGTAATTCATAAATCAGTGCTTTTGCTTGATCTAGGCGTGATGGTTTGAGGTCGGCCACTTTCATCGAGCGCGATAGATCCAGCACGATAATGAGGTTCCTACCGCGTGAGCTTTCGGTTTTTACGGAGTTAGTGCTTTGCAAACGTGCAATCGATAAAATCAACATCAGCGCAGCAATCATCAGTGAGGCGAATCCCAGCCATCTCGGCCATGAGGAACCACTTTTCAGGAGGTTCTTGCGCAAACGATCGGCGACAAATTCAGCCCATTGTCCACGCTTACGTCGCAAAGCAATCAGCGCTACGACTACCAGCAAAGGCAGCGCGAGCAGCAGTAATAGCAAGTATGGTTGAGCGAATGACATGATGGGAAATTGTTAAGCTGTGGGAGGTGGCGAGAGAGCTATCAAAAGAAGCGACAGCAGTGCAAAAAATAGCGCAGGATACGCAAACCACAAAAATAATTCGTGATCTTCCGTGACGGTGTAAGTTTTGCGTTCAGTTTTTTCTAACTTATCGATGGTCTGAAAGGTGTCTTTTAACTCGGCATTGGTTTGCGCCCAGTAATGCTCGCCACCTGTAAGCCTTGATACTTCTTGAAGAGTTGGTAGATCGAATTCTTGGCGCGGAAAACGTTGAATATTGCTGCTGACGCGCCCGTCTTTGGTGCCGATCGCAACGGCATAAATTTTGATATTCAAATCAGCAGCGTATTTCGCGGCATCAATGGGGGAAATTTTTCCTGAATTATTAGCTCCATCAGTAATTAGCACGACGATTTTCGACTTCGCATCCCTTGCATTGAGCCGTGACGAAGCCGCTGAAATGGCGGAACCAATCGCTGTTCCTTGCTCGCGAATGGTGCCATCGCCATAGCCGTTGCGGTGGTTTAATTTTACCCGTTGCAGGCCAGCTAAGAGCCAATTGTGATCCAGCGTGATTGGGCTAATGTGATATGGTTGACCTGAGAAAACCACTAGTCCGATGCGGTCGTCAGGTCGATTGCTTACGAAGCTGGTGACCACTTCTTTCGCGGCGTCTAGACGCTGAACAGGCATTCCGTCCGGCGTTTTAAAGTCATCGATCTCCATCGAAAGCGATAAGTCGAACGCGATCATGATATCGATCCCTGAAGCTGTGCGATTTTGAAACTCCAAACGATTGACCGGTCGAGCTAGTGCAATGATCGCCAATACCAAAGAAACGAAAGCGAATGGCAGCGCGAATGAGCCAGGTCCTTGGCGCATCTTTTGGCCAAGTGACACAAGAACATTCAGTGTAGAAAACGTAAGCGCAGCCTCCGCACCACGACCACGTCGTAAAAACAACAAAAATAACGCTGGTATCAAGAGTAACAGCCAATAGGGCGAGACAAAGACGAAATGTTTTAGTTGATCAAACATGGAAGCGAATACTGCGGTCAAATTTTGATAACGTGAAGGTGATCAATCAGCTCGATGGCCTGTGGAATAAGTCCAGAAAGGTCACGTGATTCCTCCACTGGTGCATACTTGAGGCGAGCGAGTTGTTGGAAATGTGTGCTAATTTGCTGGCGTGAAGGCTCTGGCAAACGAGCTAGCGCATCGTGACGACTTAAAAATTCCTCATGAGTTTCAAATATCGACGAATCGCTAAATACGAGAGCTAGGTAATGACGAATTGTTAGAGAGACTGTCGTTGCCAGCGTGACCGGATTTTGGATGCTTTTTGCTTTCTCCAACTCCGTCATCGCTTCGTGATAGGCCTTTGCTCGGATCGATTCCGCAGTGGCCACTTTACTCCTTGCTAAGCGAACGAAAAACAAAACAAGCGCCACCGAAAACAATGCAATCATCAACCATGCCCACCATGGAAGTGCAGGGTGGGGGATAAATTTTTCCACCTCCGGAATATCACGCAGGTCAAGTTTGGGAGTGTTTTCGTCCATCAGTTAGATCGTTTGCGTATACGGCGTTTGAGCAGAGCGTGTAAGGGCGGAATAGGATCGCTATCCGTGCTTAGATCTGCACAATCGATTCCGTGTTTTTTGAAAATGGCGAGCACGCCTTCATGTTGGCGACGCATTAATTTTTCGTATGCCATGCGTAGATTTGAGTTCGAGGTGTTCACCGATGTTTGCCAGCCCGTTTCTGGGTCAGCGAGGGTGACTCGACCCGCACGAGGAAGTTTTTTCTCTAATGGATCAGTGATGCGGATGGCAATGGTGTCGTGCTTTGCTGATAATTTCCCTAAAGGTTTTTCCAAAGGATCAGTGAGGAAGTCAGAAATGAGAAACACTAACGATTTGCGCGGCAGCGCTTGGATTAAAGTGGTGCACGCCGCTACCATGGATGTCCCTGGATTCGTGGGTTCTGCGAGTAAAATTTCTCTGACCAAGCGCAACAAATGGCGTGATCCTTTTGCTGGGGGAATGAAAAGAAGCGACTCAGCAGCAAATAAGAGCAATCCGCATTTATCGCCGTTTTGGATCGCTGAAAAGCCTACTACGGCGGCTGTTTCTGCGGCAACTTCACGTTTGGAATAGTTGACCGATCCGTAGTTGGCAGAACCGCTGACGTCGACGGCAATGATGACATTTAATTCGCGCTCTTCACGGAATTTCCTAATATAAGGAGTGCCCATGCGCGCGGTGACATTCCAGTCGATAAAACGAATTTCGTCACCGTGCTGATATTCACGGAAATCATCAAAATCCAGACCTTGTCCTTTGAACGATGATTGATATTCGCCAGAAAATGATTCTCTGACCAAGCGCCGCGCTTTAAGCTCGAGCTTGCGCACGCGAACCATCATTTCCTCGATCTGTTCGTCAGTGGTCATGAAGAAAAAAATCAAGGGACGGGAATTTTCGCCAACAACCGAGTGATAATGGTATCAGTAGTGATGTTTTCCGCTTCGGCTTCATAAGTGACCAAAATCCGGTGACGGAGTACATCCAGCACCATGTCCTTCACATCTTGCGGCGTTACATAAGCACGACCACACATAAAGGCACGAGCTCGAGCACTGAGCGCTAGATTGATGGTGCCACGAGGTGAAGCGCCTGCACGAATAAGATTTTTCAGCGGTGCATCATAGTTTACCGGTTCGCGTGTGGCGTAGATGATTTGCACGATGTATTGTCTGATGGCTGGGTCGATGTAAACCGAGTTCACAAGAGTGCGCGAAATCGCAATTTGTTCAGGAGTTGCCACCGTCTGAGTCACGTAGCTTGGCGCGGAAGTAGCCATGCGGTCAAGAATCTGCAACTCTTCTTCCGGAGTGGGGTAATTGACAGTTACTTTTAATAGAAAGCGATCCAACTGCGCTTCGGGCAACTGATAGGTGCCTTCTTGGTCGATGGGGTTTTGCGTGGCGAGCACCAAGAATGGCTCGGGCAATTTGTAAGTTTTGTCGCCCAGAGTGACTTGGCGTTCTTGCATCGCTTCTAACAATGCCGATTGCACTTTAGCTGGTGCGCGGTTGATCTCGTCCGCAAGAATGAGATTATTAAAAATGGGTCCTAATTTGGGAGCAAAAGAACTGGACTGCGGATTGTATACCATGGTGCCTAACAAATCGGCAGGAAGCAGATCGGGAGTGAACTGGAAGCGTGAAAAGCTAGTATGCAAACAGCCTGAGAGAGCTTTTACAGCTAGTGTTTTCGCCAATCCAGGAACACCTTCTAACAGAATGTGACCATTGCAGAGGAGCCCGATGAGTAGGCGATCTACGAGGCGATCTTGGCCAACTAACAGCTGTGCCATTTCGGTTTTTACTGCTTGAATCCAGTGACTGGTTTCGGCGATGCGTGCTTGCGTTTCTTCGATGGTCATGAGTGATGGAATTTCTATTTGCTTGCTATGAATGATAAACGTCTCAACGCTACTTGATTGTTTATAAAAATCAAGTTTTGTTCAGTTTTTAATGTGTCTTTAGGGCATTTGTTAGATCAAAGACAAACACGGCGAAAGAGTTCGTCTAGCGGAAGCTGCATGCCGATATAAAAATCGCCAAATTCTGCGTAGCGAGCGGATACTTCATCAAAGCGCATTTCATAAACGATTGATTTGATGTCAATGGTATCTTTTGCCAATAAAGTTACGCCCCATTCGTATTCGTCAAGCCCAGTAGAACCAGTGATTAATTGCAAAATGCGCCCCGAGTAGGTTCTACCTACGCGAGCATGCCCCGCCATGAGTTGACGGCGTGCATCGTAGTCTAACGAATACCAATTGTCATTGCCGCTGCGGCGCTTCGACATCGGATAAAAACAAACAACCGGCCAATCAGGCAACACAGGATAAAGGCGATGCTGCAGATAATGCGCCATGCGGTCTTCAAACTCCTTTAATCCGGCAGCAAATTCAGGCATTTCTTCCGTGAGGCCTTTTTCGCCCTTGAGAGTATCTTCAATATATTGCGCGCTTGTTGTGGTGTATTCCGAGCTTTCCGTTTGAGATAAATAAGAATAGCTAGGACTTAGCACATCAGCACCTAATGAGAGCGTAAGTCGTTTTTCAAATGCGTTCGCGACTTGTAAATCAGGGGTCAGCAACATAAAGCCAATATCGGCTTTGGGCGTAGCAACGGCAAAGGTCAGTAGGTGCGTATCTACCGTAGAACGAATTTCTTGAACTAACTCTGTGAGATTCGTTTTGGCGGCGCGTTGTTCATCTTGGGTCAAGCAATTCCATTGAGAATGTTCAATTTGATAATAGAGATGCAATACATGCCAGCCTTCGCGGGGGATTAGTGGGGTAACGGGTGTGCTCATAAATTAATGTCTGATGATGGATACGGGAGTGGTGAAAAGCAGTTTGAAGGAAGTAAGCGGGGCATTGTCATCAGCGCCCTCGTATACCTCGATGGACCATGGTTTGCTCAAATGTGCGCGGTAAGCTTCTTGCTCGCCGAAGTCCGTGAACCCATCTGTGCAAGGAAATGCCAACGTTGCTGACTGGTTGGCGACAAACTTGTTATTAGTGAATGTTTTGGTTAACGAATCTCCAACGATAACCTTTTCTCCATTGCGGAAAATGACGCGAATTACGCCTTTAGTAGCATCGCTACCTTCGAGTGTAATTTCGATGACGGGAATCAAAATAACATTCAATTTGATGGGGTCTGGATTAGGACCTTCTCTCACTGGTTGGCGCCAATATGTTTTTGCCTGATCAACTTTTGCGATCTTCCCTGCGATGGGAAAATTAGGTTCCGCATAATCATTCGCCTCTGCTTTAACGTTGTCTTGAAATGCTTTGTAGGCAAAAAAAGAGCCAATCAAAAACAGTGTAAGAAAGGAAAGAGAGCATATTTTTTCAAGGCGAGAAAATTTGGTAATTTGCAGTGTTACGGCATTCCCCGATGGAGCCTTTGGAGCGAATTCGTCTTCATCTGTTGGGGGTAAAGTTTCCGTTTTAACGGAAGTTGGTTCGATTTCTGATTTAACAGATTTTGGCTCAGACTTCTCAATAACAACACTCTGAAACTTCTCAACTTCGGGTTCAGGTTCTTTTACTGCAATGGTGACCTTGTCACTCTCGTCATCGTCGACAAAATCCCCCCAAAGTTCAGCTTCAGTGTTTTTTTTGATAATTATAGCCGCTATATTTTTTTCATTAAGCTCGGCAAGTTCTTTATACTTATCGATTTCGGCAGCCTGCGTCACCGATTTTAAGATAGGCGATGAGTGAGCAGCGGCAACCTCCTCAACAGGAGTTTCGTCTACAACGTTTTCAACAACGAGTGTTACAGTCGGTTCGCCATTATTTGAATTAGGCAATATACTACGGCTATTTTCTAGGGTAATGGGATCATGATTTTCTTCAAAATTCCACAAATCCACTTCCGTCGCAAAAGACACCTTGTTTTTAGGCGGATCAACCTTTTTTTGACCGCGTGTAGATTTTTTTGAAGGAAGTTTGGAATTGTTATCAGGCATAAGTTGCGAACAGCTTAGTCAGACTAAATCGGAATTGTGTGGGATGGAAGTGAAAAACAAAAAAAACTGGTTGCAAGATTGCCGATTTCAGGCGATGGGTTCTGCGACAAATACATCATTATGGCAGACAAAGAAGATCGAAATAAAGAAAACGTAGCTGGCAAGTTTTACGTCGATAGCCAATGCATCGACTGTGATTTGTGCCGTGAGACGGCTCCGCAGAATTTCACACGTTCGGACGATGAAGGATATTCCTTTGTTTATAAGCAACCTGAGAGCGATGAAGAACGCGAGCAATGCCGTGAAGCGATGGAAGGGTGCCCCGTCGAAGCAATTGGCGAGGATGGCTGATATCTAATCGAATGAAAAAGAATTTCGCACAGGACGCGATTCGACGCAAAATTCGGCGTGAATTGTGGGGCTGTGACGATGTTCTCGATTTGAACGAAAACGTTCATTTGGTATCAGAATTCATCGATGCCATTGTCGCACAGGCCGGATTGCTTGATGGAATCGAGGAGGAAAGTCTTCGCGCCGCATGGAAAGACCTCGCAGGTGAATACATCGCTAAGTGTAGCGATCCCTTATCGTTAAAACGGGGATTGCTAACCATCCGCGTAACGCAACCAGCCATGCGCTTTCATCTGGAACAAATGCGTGGTTCTTTATTATTGAAGATCCAGCAAAGTCTTGGCAAAGATAAAATCCAAACGCTTCGGTTCACCATGGGCTAACTCATTTTCAATTACGTATGTTTAAAAATCTTATTTTTGATTGGTCGGGCACCCTCGTTGATGATCTAGGTCCTACGCTTGAGGCCACGAATGCTGTATTGCAATTGCATGGGAAAGACACCATGAACAAAGAGGAATTTCGTCGTCGTTTTCGGCTACCCTACTCGGAGTTTTATGAAGAGGTCTTGCCTGGTATACTTCTCGGAGAATTAGAAAACCATTTTCGGCATGCCTTTGCAAATTCCACTGTCCCCGTTACAGTTCTTCCTCATGCTCGTGAAAAACTTGATTGGTGTCAAAATAACAATGTGCGCTGTTTTGTTCTTACCAGCATGGATCAAAAAACATTTGAAGCTCAATTAGACGATTTATTCATGCGCCAGTTTTTCGAAGCCACTTATTCTGGTGTGCTCGACAAACGCCATGTGATTGGGGAATTAATCGATACCCATAATCTGCTCATTGACGAAACCGCTTTTGTGGGAGATATGATTCACGACGTGGTCACCGCGAAGCATGGAGGCGTTTCTAGTGTGGCGGTTCTGACAGGATACACTCATCACGATGTGTTATTAACAGTTTCGCCCGATTGGATTGTTGATGATTTATCAGTGTTCCAAGCGATGATGCATGATGCTAAACAAATGCGTTCGTATGAATGAAATTCAAATCAATGGTCTGCGTTTGCTTTGTCGCGTAGGAGTGCCTGACGAAGAGTTGGCTCAGCCCCAAGAATTGCGCATGCATCTGACTTTATGCCCGACAACAGATTGGCAATACGTCGATGATCGCATAGAAAATACCATCGATTATGCTGCGGTTGTCGCTGAGATAGAATCACTGGCAGCAGATCATCCGCGACGTCTTATAGAAACATTGGCGCAGGATGCGGCAAATTTTTTGTTAGAAAAATACCCACTAAAGAGTGTTAAAATTGTCGTAGAAAAATTTATACTACCGCAAACGAATTTTGTCGCGGTAGTTGTGGAAATACACCGTTAAATCACTCTTTCTCTTTCGACAATCCACCATAGAAGCTTTCGATGTAGCCGAATTCAATCAATGTGTCTTGCCAGGGAGCGATCACGGCAGGATTTGCAAACACCCGGCCTGCCATAGCAACCCACTCTTCCGCTATAATCTTATCCTTATCGCGATAGCAAAGTGTGGCTTGAGCGTAATAATAATAGGGCGAATCATCGTCGATGGGTTAGTATTTTTCTGCCTGTTTTGCCGCATCGTCAATTTTACCTAAGGCAATATTGCACAGCAGAATTTTAAACTCAATCAAGCGCCGCGTAGGAATTTCATTCACGGGAAGTAGCTTTAGCACGGCTGTTAATTTCGCCAGGCAGTCGGTCCATTTCTTGGTGACAAAATCCATTTCAGCCAGATTGAACAAAATTGAAGATGCTCCAGGAGAGAGGGCGTCGGCTTTATTGAAGTTTTCACGAGCTTGCGTAAAATCCCGAAATTCAACAAAGCAACTTCCCAATAAATTAAAGATATCTGAGCTCTTGTCGAAAATTTTTCGCGCTTCGTGAATCTCGTCCAAACACTCAAAGATTCGCTTCTGATTGAACAATCGCGTCGCCTCACCAAAGTGTTTGTAGAAATCTTCACGCTTCTGCTCAGGTAAATTTAAAAACTCCTGCTGTTCTGCGGTGAGCTCGACTTTTTTCTTTGCGTCGCCTAAAGGAATCACTTCTTGCGCAGCTAGAAATGATTCCGATGAAATCAATAGTAGGGTAGAAAGTAATAATGTTCTCATCGCCATGCCATTCTATTAGCTGATTATTGCATCTCTGGCAAGGCGGGAATTAAAAAATTTCACGTGTATAAATGTTGCTGAATGCAATAATCCAATACTCTCGGAGAAAGCCACGCGGGGTCGATAAAATGCTTCGATGATTGATCGCGGATCGCGCTGGCTGAAGCAGGATGCTCTCCACTGAGCGCGCGCATTTGATAACCCTCTTGGGCGCGTGGGGCATCGCCTCGGGCGAACACCAGAAAGGTCACTGATTTTGCCAAAAGTTCAGGATTTCTCCACCTCGGCAGGGCATTCCATTGATCGCAACCCATGATCCAAAACAGCTGTGCATCTGGCCAAAGATTTCGAAAATATGCCACGGTAAGATAACTATAAGATGGAGCAGGCGTGATTAGGTCGTAATCGTTTACCGAAATACTCGGTTGATCAGCTATGGCTAATTGTATCATCGCCAAGCGATCAGCGGCAGAACTCGTCGGCAATCCTTGCTTGTGCGGTGAAGTTCGGCACGGTAGAAAAACGATTTCATCAAGTTTCTCCTGCTCGATCGCCTGTTTTGCAATGAACAGGTGACCCTCGTGAATCGGATCAAATGTCCCGCCAAACAAAGCGATCTTGCGTGATGCGTTCACTGTTGTGCTTTTTGTTCAAATTCCAACTTTGATACTTTACGGCATTCGGCCACAAAATGATTGCACGCCTCGCGGCAGAGCAGGGGGATTGCCTGTGGTTCGGCAAGACCACTGCCAATACCATTGAAGCGCGATGCAGCACTATCATCTAATGGATTGCCCTCGTCGATTTGCCAGAGGATTTTTTTCGCACATTGGTGCTCAGGTCCACATACATTTTGAATCAATTGCTGCGCGCCCTCATTGCTAATACTCCTCGCGAAGCGATACATTCCAGTCTGTCGATTGAGTTTATCTCGCAAATTCTGCACCTCCAATGATCCTCGCTGCTGAGCAACCCAGAGCGCGAATGAAGATGGATAAAATCCTTCCAGTGCGAGAAGAAGTTCCTGCAATGATTGCAAATGCATCACCCAATTTCTTCGCAAGTTCATCTGACCTTTGGTAAATCGATATTCATTCTCGGGAGAATATGTCGATAGTTCTCGAGCACGATCTGGTCCCGTCGCGATGATGAAATCTGATGGAAGTCCTTTAGTTGATTTTACAACTTCGATATCCAATTCATGACATAAAACATACGTCACATCTGACCTATCATTGGCAGGCTTTTGATCGCCATGCAAAATTTCAATTTGCCCGATGCGATGAAAACCTTTGGCGAGTTGCTCAGAGAGCCAGGAGAGTTGATTCATGAAAGCTGTAAATGTTGTTGATCGAAGTCGCGAATTTGATCGAGAATGACATCTGCGATCAATCTTTCGGTGCCAATAGCAGAGGAGTAGTAAAGCTCTTTGCCGTGCAAATGATGTGGATTGTGGCGAAAAACTTCTCGTTGACTTGCCGCAGCACCTACTTCTTTTTCCATGCCTAACATCACCGGAATATCTTGATACGAATGCAGACCGTCAGAGATAAAGAAAGGGACAACAACTACATTTGGCGTTTGTGCAATGGTGTGCCAATCAGCGATGAACGGCTGCTCTTCCATGTAAGCATCGATCACAGCTGCATATGGCGTCTCTTTCTGCTCACGCAGAAGATCACATTGATCTTTGATGGATTTCGTAGAGTTCGTATTTAGGCTGGTTCCGTGACCTACCACGATCAAGGTGGTCTGTTGCGGATCGATTCCTAGAGCGACATCTTGTGCGCGTTTGAGCAATAGCTGCGTCATCGATGAATGCACGCCCACTGGTGCGCAATAGTGAATCTTTTTTCCTCTAACAATTGTGCTAGCCCCTGTGAGCTCGAGCTCGCGGGGAATCACATCTTGAGTAAAATATCCCTCACTAATAAAATCAGGGACCACGTAAATCTCTTCGCAATCTGTTAGGTAAATCGCTTCGCGAAATGAGGGTTCCTCTTTCCAAAAAATACAATGCACCTCAGCAAATAATCCACGTTTGCGGATCTCATCCGCATGCTCAAAGTACGGCGCTGAGGAGTCAGGATTCTCGGTGGAACCATGTCCGGCGATAAATAAGGCTGTGTTTGGCTTAGCTTGCATCGGCATCTGGCACCATACATGGTAGAGGAATGGCGATTTGTAAAATGATAATTTTGGAAAAGTTCCCCAAGCCTCGTTGATCAAATGACTACTTGAGTTTTTCCAATGCTTGTAACCGTTGTCCTAAGGGCGGGTGAGAGTAATCTAACGCAATGCGCAAAGGATGCGGGGTAGGGTGCGACAAATTATCAGTGGTCAGCTTTTTCAGGGCAGTCATTAGAGTTTCTGGCGCGCCGGTGTGCTCTGCAGCGTAAGCGTCAGCCTCGAATTCGTGGGTTCTTGACCATTTGTTAGACGCGATGCCTAACAATCGTGACACAGGTGAAAACAATAACGAGAAAAGAACCAAACCGACATGTGGAGAAATCGTCGCGACGCCAAATGCATCAAATAGCATGCGCGCAAAAACTCCTTGAGGATCGGTGGCGAGACCGATGAGGTAAAATAGAACTGCCGATTGCAAAATCCCTGCGACGAGTCGTTTCGGCATGTGATGGCAACGAAAATGTCCGATTTCGTGAGCTAAAATCGCAACTAGTTCATCGGTAGAATGTTTTTCGATAAGCGTATCAAACAAAGCGATTTTCTTTAGCTTCCCAAAGCCTGTGAAAAAAGCATTGGCCTTGGTTGATCGTTTCGATCCGTCCATCACGTAAAGCCCAGCCAGCGGGAAATTGCATTTTTTTGCCATCGCTTCGATCGCACTACGCAGTTCTCCTTCTGGCATCGGTTGGAATTTATTGAACAACGGCAGAATCACGGCAGGAGCAAGCCACATCATCAGAATTTGAATCGCGGAAAATGCAACCCACGCCCATAACCATGCGTTCGGCACAGTGAGGAAAATCCATAAAATCAGCGCAGCGATGGGCATCCCGATGACTCCGCCCAACAGAATCCCTTTGACTTGATCGAGAGCAAATAATGATGGTGTCGTTTTATTAAATCCAAATTTTTCTTCGATGACAAAAGTATCATAAATAGCGAGTGGTAAGGACAACAAGTGATTCCCTAAAAAAAGCAATCCGAGAAATGCGCATCCCGCATAGATTGGGGAATCTGGTAGCCAACTGCGCGTGAGTTCATCTATCCAAGAAAAACCTCCCAGGAACCAAAACACCAATAATGTCATTAGCGAAAAACTTGATTCAAGGATCGAAAACTTCGCGGAAACGGTAGAATAGGCACGGGCTTTGTCATATTTTTCCTCGGTCCATAGATCTTTCAAGTGCTCGGGAATCATTGGCGCGAAGGCTTTTTGATTTAAAATCGTCACGATAAAATCGAGCTTCCACATTAGGAAAAATATGAATAAAATGCCTACCCCCATGAAATTTAAATCCATAGAAGCTAAAACGGTGAAATCTGTTAGTTTGTCCATCATATCGCGTGCGCTCATCATCACCATCGCGGTGGGAATGTCAAACTGTGCGAGCTTGATTGCAAAAAAGAATACCTACGGAGCCAGCGGTCCAGCGGCTAAGATCAATGGCGCGGAGGTGCGTCTTCAGGTCAACCCACAAGGAGCGGAAAATGGAGCCTTTTCGCTCAGCGCGATGGTCGTCTCCACCACGGTGGCGACGATGGAAGGGCCATTTCGTTGGCGCGTGGAAGCAATCGGCGACTCGAGTGTCCACCAATCGATTGTGATTCATCGGATTTTCACCAGCACCGAAAAATCAAAGCGTAAGGAATGGTATCCCACTGCGAAATTATCAAAACGAGCGGATTTTCGGGAAGTCAAAGAACGCCTGGGCAAGTCTCGTGCTCGTTATGAAATCCCCGGACTGCTGCAAGTAACTTCCGCAAAAGACGGAAAACTAAGCATTCTCTGCGATATTTCGATTTGGAAATACGGCAATCATTACGAAAGAAAAATGGTGAAATTCTTGCTCGACCCCGCGCAAAAACGCCAAGACGAATTTATTTTCTTGCCCGTAGAATTAGTGAAATCATTTGGTAAGGATCTGCAAGACATGGAAGATCCCAGCTGGGATCAATAACATAAAAAAACGCCGCGACCATTGATCGCGGCGTTTTATAGTAGTGATATTTCTGAAGTAGCTTACGCGAAAGTTTCTTTTTCGGTGCTGGCTTCTAAGCTGTGAACTTCTTCGACAATGGCAGTTTCTGGAGTGACTTCAGAAAGTTCAGCCACTTCAGTAGCGGCAACTTCATTTACTGCAACAGGTGCGGCTTCTTCCCGAGGAGCGCGTTCAGCACGAGCTGGACGCTCTGCGCGTTCTTCTGGTTCTTCGCCATCAGCATTTTTTGCCTTAGCGCCAGAGACGATCAATTGACGACCCATGAAATGTTGGTCATGCAGCACTTCGACGGAGCGTTTTGCTTCATCGATGCGCAGCATTTCCACAAATCCATAACCTTTCGATTTATGGGTGTGCTTGTTATAGACGACTTCGACGGAGCGCACTGGGCCAATGCCTTTGAACAACTCTTCGATATCGGACTCCGTTGCATCATACGACAAATTGCCGATATAAAGACGGGTTGATTCGACATCTGCGAGTGATGGTTCACGGCGTTCGCGCGGCTCACGAGGTGGACGCGGCTCCGAAGGAGTGCGAGTGCCGCGTGTGTTCGTGCGTGGTGGACGATCACCGCTTGATTTCTCTGTGCGGGTGTTTTCTGAACGTGGATTATTGCTCTGTGTTTTGGAGCTATTTCCTGGGCGACTTGGTTTGACTGGCTCTTTGTAGAGTCCGACCATTTTCAGCAATTTCTGCCAAAAAGTAAGCGTCACGGGGGTTCTGCTTACGAATGATTGGTGCTGTGATTGAGGTCTGCTGCTTTGATTGCCGTCGTTACTACGGTTGTCGCGATTGCGATTGTTGTTACGATTACGATTACGATTAGGGCCGCGATTGTTGCGATCGCGATTTCTGTTGTGTTCCTGTGGTCCTGTGGACATGTTGGTGGTGTTTCTTCGTTGATGGCAGCGCGAAGGGCGCGAGGATCCAGAGGGATCGCAATTTCGCAAGTATGCGTGAGCGACACGCGCTCCCGACTTCACCCACGTGGAATATGGGGTGCTGGGGAGTTGTTGTGATGAGCCGTGCGACTGCCATAAGTTAGTTTATATCGGGCAGACATTCAAATTTTCGTCTGCACGGCGACATAATACTCGGCAAAATTAATTTGACAAGGCGAAACCGCCATGTGGGTGAAAATAAGGTTAATTACCAGAAAATATCGGTCTTTTTAATGAAATCACATCATAAATCACCAAAAATATCGAAATGCAAGGCTATGAGGCGTTTACCGCGGCACTTGATTGATCGTAATCATCCCTTGCTGTTTGGCACCTGGTTGAATGACGATATTTGCGGCTGTGACATCTCCAATGACCACAGCTTTTTTCTCGATGGTAACGGTGCCAGTGGCAATAATCGCACTTATAAGTTCTCCTTCAATCAGCGCGTCATGAGTCGTGATCGGGTGCTGACTTTCTAATACACAACCTTTAGGCACGGTTAGTTGCTGACAGGAAAGACGCCCTAGAATTTTAGCAGAATGCTGAAAAATGATAAATCCTGAGCACTGTGCAGATCCGTGAAAAATACCTTCTACAGTAAGATTGTGACACTGAATGATGATTCCTTGGACTGAGCCTTTTTTGTGAATATGGACGTTCCCCCGCGTTTGAATTCGGAGATGCCAATTTTCCTTAATTTCGTAATCGCGAAGACTGACATAAGAGCCGCATGAAGGACAGTGCGAGGATTGCGCATTGCTGGACGCACTGTGCTCTTTGTTGCATTCGATGCATACTACAGCGCGTTTCTCTGGTGTTCTGTGTAGGTATTTTTGCAACAACGAAATCGGTGTGGCAGGTGATTGCGCTTTACCGTGAAAGGGAAATCGGTGAGGATTTTTGAATTCAACTTCAGTTTGATTGGCGCTTGTTTTATCAAGCGTATGATTGGCTTTAGGAGAAAAATGTACACGATTGAATTTTTTCGATACCGCCGCTCCCTCCTTGATTTCATAACCAGCATTGCATCCTCGGCAGATAGTAGAGATCGCTTGACGTGATTCCTTTTGCTGGTGACCACACTCGGGGCAGGTCATAATTACTGCATGAGATGAAGGTTCACTACTCAAAAGATTTCTTGGATGAAAAGAGATAAAAAAGGCGCGCGACGCAGGTTACGTCGCACGCCAAAAATCAGAAAGCTTACTGCAGTTAAGCCTTAGCAACTGGATTGTTACCAGAGTTAGGAGCAGTAGGTGTGCTAGTTGGTGTGCCGACTGTTGCTTTACCAACAAAGATGGCGCCTGGCTCCATGGCTAAAACTTTCGCTTTGATATCACCAACAACTTCAGCGCCAGCTTTGAGGTCTACGCGATCGGTAGCGGTAATATTACCATGAACTTTGCCATGAACAGTAACCGTAGCGGTCTTGATCTCGGCTTTGATGCGGGCATTTTCACCGATCGTCAGATTGCCGTCCGATTGAATTTCGCCTTCGATGCGACCATCAACGATCAAATCGTTGGTAAATTTCAATGTGCCTTTTACCTCTACGTCTGTGGAAAGAACGTTGCGGGAAGCACTTGATGCGGGTCGTGCTGCTGTCGCTGCAGTAGCAAAAGGAGCGGACGCTGAGGAAGGGGCACTTGGCGCAGCTGCGGGTAAAGCCGGAGCAGCAGGGGGAGTTGCGGGAGTATGACCGATTACTTTTTGAAACATAGTGGTATTAATTAGATGTGATTAAAATGAAGATGAATTTATTTTACAGTGGGAGGAGTCGCTGGATCAGCAGGTTTTTCTGGAGTTGCAGTATCAGCAGGCGCAGCAGGAGATGGACTTGGTTCTGGAGTTGGCACTGTTTTGTCAGGCGTGCCACTGAGATTATTTAACAAAGGATTGTCGCTAGGAGGTAATGACGTGTCGGCATCGTCAGGCTGAATAATTGAGCTCGTAGGATCTTTCGTTGCAGGAGCAACAGGTGGAGGAGCGATTTCATTTGGCGCCTGGAAGTTAAGAAATTGCGTGCGGTCTTTGGCAATGCTTGCAAGCGAACTGTCGGCATATTCTTTGCCAGCCTTATCGTAATATTCTTTTGCTTTGACGAGATCTTTATTTTGTCTCGCAATATCGCCCAATGCCACCATAGCAGCAGGAGCGAGAAAATGCGTATTTTGATCGTCGATGATTGCTTTGAAAACCACTTCTGCATCACCCGTTTTGCCAAGATCGATCAAATGGTATCCAAGTGAACTTTGTGCGATGGGGCGCGATGCATGGTCAGGATATTTTTCAATCAAGGTGCGCAAAGTTGTTACTGCCTCCTCTTTTTGTAAGTTAGACCATTGTTTATCGGCGATGGCAAGCATTGCAGAACCCGCTGAAGGCGTGCTCGCGAAGTCCTTTACGATCTTTTCATAATCGGCAATATCCTGCGCTTTCGTTAGAGCGGCACTCGCCTCAGCGGCGTGATCAGCCTTGACTTGAAGACTAACAAAATAAGCTCCAAGACCAAGCGCAGCAACGATTGCAGCGACAGTGATGAGTTTTTGATTGCGATCGAGAAATTGCTCAAAAGCACTTGGACCTTGGCTAATTTCACCAAGAGGAATAGGAGTGGAAGAAAGATCAGTCATATTGCGGAATGAGAATGCCTGTTATTGCGTGCAAAATCAATCGCAAGTTTCATCTTTTTTCAAATGATTGGTTGTAGACGATTTCACTCACTCTTGTTACGGTAGTCTGCGGATGCCAAAATCAATCTATATTGTAGCGGGAGAAATGAGTGGAGACGCTCATGGGGCAGGGTTAATACGCTCGTTGCAGGAGACGATTGCCGATCTTAAAGTCCACGGAGCAGGGGGAGGGATGATCGAGACTTTTACCACCGCACCCTTTCGCAATTGGATTGCCGATGCTGCTGTCATGGGGATCTGGGAAGTGCTAAAGCACTATGGTTGGTTTAAAGATCAGTTCGCCGAAATGTTTGCGGAAGTGAAACAGATAAAACCTGACGTGCTTCTTTTGGTTGATTACCCTGGCTTTAATTTGCGCTTCGCCAAAGCTGTGCGCGAGGTGCTGCCACAGACCAAAATTCTTTACTACATCAGTCCGCAAGTGTGGGCTTGGAATAAGGGGCGTATCCCGAAGATGGCAGTTTTATTAGATGAAATGATGTGCCTGTTTCCTTTTGAAGAAAAAATATTTTCCGAATCGGGTTTGAAAACCACCTTTGTGGGGCACCCCTTGGTTGATGAATTGGAGGAGCAGCGCATCGATGTAGTTAGATCGAATAATATTGTTGGTCTTTTTCCGGGGAGTCGTGAGCGAGAAGTGGCCAGACTTTTTCCGATGATGCTTGGGGCAGTCGCTCTTTTAGCAAAGCAAAATGCAGGGCTTCAGTTTGAAGCGCCCGCCGCTGCGCCCAAACTGGCAGTGATGATGCGCAGAATGCTCGAAGAGAATGAATTATCTGGGCTTGTTAAAATTACCGATGGCGGCAGTCATCACTTAATGCAAAAAGCACGGTGCGGGGTGATAGCGAGTGGAACAGCCACTCTGGAGGCTGCCTACTACGGATTACCCTATTGCCTGGTATATAAAGTGGCGTGGCCTACATATTTGTTAGGGAAAATATTGGTAAAAATTGAACACATTGGGCTGGTTAATATTCTCGCTGGACGCACCGTGGTAAAAGAATTCATTCAGCGACAAGCCTCACCAGAGTTGGTAGCGGCCGAATTGCACATATTACTCGACTCAGCGGAGGCGCGACTATCGATGCAGCAATCACTTGCCGAAACAGCGGCATTGCTTGGTGGTACGGGTGCTCACGAACGAGCGGCGACAGTGGTTGCCGGGTGGTTGATGGGGACCAGAAAAAAGTAATTCTGAAGGATTGCGTTTTTTCTGTGTTTGGTCTATCAAAGCGCCGCA
>CAIRGO010000255.1 GCA_903878115.1 Akkermansiaceae bacterium
ATCGGGATTGCGCATCTCCTTGAGCAAGGGTGCCGTCAGCGGATCCTTGCCGATGTAGTCAAAAGTGCTGATCGCCGCATGACCCTCCATGTTGGACTGGCCGGCGAGGATGAAGACTTTGAGCGGCTTCGCTTCGGCGTTGGCAGCGGCAAAGAGTGTCGTGATGAGTAATGTGGCGATGTATTTCATTTTGATGTGCCTGAAGGTGTTCTGTTTCATTATTGTTCCTTGTTTGTATTTGTTTTGTGTGGTGGTTCTGATTTTCACTTGGAGCTCTTTTCCTCTTTGATGCGGATAATTTTTGGGGTGTCCGTCGAGGCTTCAATCGCAGTGATCGTATCGCGGACGCTCTTGGCTTTTTGGAGCATCAGTTTCCTTGGGAAGTCTTTCTCTTCCTTCTCGAAGTAGTCTGCGATCTTGATCAGTTCTGGAATGACTGCCTTGGCGTGAGTGCCGTAGGTGAGAAGAATTTTCATAAGCTCAGGGGTGCGAATTTGGCTTTCCCATGGATTCTGATCACGGGTGTATTTCACCAGAGCGCTCGTGCCTTCCTCGATGTGGTGCTGCGACAGCAGACGCAGGCCCTCCACGCGGATCCCGTCGGCGAACATTTCGCCGCTCGGCGCAGGCTTTACGATTGCTTCGTGGATGGCAGGAAGTAAGGGCTTGATTTCTTCGAGTGAGAGATAGCGATAGACGGAACCAATGCTGCCACGAGCACGGCCGTCCTCATTTTTCAGTCCGGCGCGCACGGCCTTGTAGAGGGCGGGGCGGTCCACACCTTCCAGTGATCGGCCGAGCATGCCATCACGCTCAAACAGGGAGAAGGAGAGATAGCGTTGCTGCATGCCGCGCGGGTCATTCTTTACATCCACTTGCGCCAGCAGTTCGAGTAGTTGTGGCACAGCCTTCATTGCGGGCGCGCCGATGGCTGCGAGTGCTTCAGCCGCTTTGATTCGGAGCCAGAGGTCTTGATGCGAGAGCGTTTTTTGTAAGGCATCTACGGCAGGCGCTCCACGGCCGCGCAGGAAAATCAACCCCTGGCAGGCGCCATAACGAGCATCAATGTTCGGGGAATCGAGCATCTCGACCAAAGGTGTCACGAGAGCGTTCTTGCGCCTTCCGATAGCCATGGCGGTTCGCTCGCGCACCACCGGCGACCAACTGCGAAGACGCTCGAGGAGTTGTTCTTCACTTAGCGCATCGTAGAAGCTTTTACGATCTTTGTTGTTCCAGCCACGCCCGTCGAGTATGAGTGACTGAGTTGCGGCGGCATTGAGTTGCGGCACTGCGTCGGGCTTTTTGCCAGTGAGATAAAGCTTCTTCAGCGGCATGGCGTAGGCCAGCAGATAGCCGCCGGTGCTATCCCATCCCGCGAAGCTGTCTTCTTCAGGTTCCGGAGGGCCTTGGTGCAGGAAGTTTCCGTTCGCGCCGCGTGCGAGGTCGTAATACCATGTCCCAAATTCGCTCATCCACGCCCCCGTTGCCTGGGGTCCCGACATGGCAACGCCTGGCATCGCCCAAAGGATGTTGAAAAAATTGCCGGTGTGTCCGGTGTCCCGCTCCGATCCATGTGAAGCGACACTCATGCGCGAAAAGAACTCTGCCCCTTTCGATTCACCGAGCAGGTTGAACAGCACGGCAGCCATCCCGCACTTGCCATTGTCCTCGTGATTTTCAATCCATGGACTATGATCGCCGTAAGGAATCGCACCTTTACCAATATAAAAGCGTAACAACTTGGCACTGCGCTCTATCGCCAGATCTAAGGCCGGGTCTTTCACGCCTGCCTCACGGGCCATCACCAGCGAGATCGTCAGAGGTAAACCCGGCGAGTTCATCAGCCCGTAGCCGCCAAGTCGTCCGTCGGGCTTTGCGAACCCATGGCCCCACGAACCGACTGCGCTTTGACCATTGGCTGCTTCGAGGGCGAGTCGCGTCAAACCGGGCATGACCGAATCATCGCCCGTTGCAATCTTATATTCGGAAAGGAACATCATGACGTAGCCGTAATACCATGTTGCCATTCCCTCGGTTTTGTAGTTTGCGGCCCACTTGGTTTCCTTCTTGATCAGCGGGAGATAGTCGGTGTCGCCGCTGGCTAACAAAGCGAGGGCATTGAGCGATCGGGGGATAGGGTCTTGCCGCTTTGCATAGGAGGGATCTGCCATCTGTTTGGCGAGATCTTTGCACCCTTGTTCGAGAATGCGTTTGGACTTCGGGCAATCGTAGGGCGCCGTGGCGCTGTAAGTTCCAAGCACCGGGAGCTTCACTACGATTTCCGCTGTGCTGCCAGCGCGCCACCGGGTCAGGCTAAGCTTGCCTTGGCCTGCTTCCGATTCTGCAAGGGTTATAGCCTTACCCATTTCGGTGCGCGGGTCATAGGAAAACGGCTTGCCGCCGACGCCGAGAATCACATCGCCGACCGCAAAGATGCCATCGGTGGGAGAATTGCTCTCCACTTTGGTGATCGCGATTTGGCGAGCGTCTGAGGTGACCATCTTGTTGCAATAAATCCAGCCACGCAGGCCGGTGGCACCGAGATTCCAGTCATGCTTCGCTTTTTTAGGGATCTTGTCGCCCTTGGTGAAGTCCGGAGCGGGTACCTCCGCCCCGAAGACTGAGCCGATCGTTACGAAAATGGCTAGGGTTGCAAGATATTCGAGATTGTTTTTCATGGGATCAGATTATTCCTTTGTTGATAGTGTTACTGTAGCGGCTTGCTTTTTCTGGTTACGCACGAATGAAATCGAAAGCGGCTTGCCAACAGCGGAGTTGACGATAGCGAAAAACTCTCGGAGGCCAGTCACAGTTTTACCATTGACGCCTTGGATCAAATCGTTGTCGCGGAAACCGGCTTTGGCGGCGAGACTTCTTGCGGGGACTTTTGTCAGGTGAACTCCGCCACTTTCTTTAGACACACCAAAGCTGGAAAATTCGTCGCCTTGTAATTCCTGAATGGTAGAACCGAGCCAGGTGTCGACCGGGCGCCCTAGATTGGTGGTCTTGGTTTGTTTTTGTGCAGGCAAAACCGGGGTGCGTGCAATGGCTTTAAGCCTTGGCGATTGCACACCAAACTTGTCCATCGGGAAATTTTTGAAACCGAGTTTTAAAGCCGGCGATTCGTCTCGCACTCGGTAATCGCCCTTGGCCGGGTTAACGAACAAAGGGTCGCCGACGATCGAGTGCGCATCACAACCGTTGCCAGCAAATTTCGTGCGGTCGGTTTCGTTGGTGGTAAACAGATTCGAATCCACCAGTTTTCCCCATTGTCCGCTCTTCATTAGAGCGGGACGATACGCGCCCATCCAGATGTTATTAGTTACGATGTCGCCGCTGTTTTCGTACCAGACATGGGGGTGCAGCGAATTGTTGACGGTAATATTATTCCAGACTAGACGGTGGAATCCTTCGCGAAGCTTGAGTCCGCCGTTCAGGAAAAGATTGTTGTAGATCTCGAAGTTTGATGAACCGTCGTCGAGGTCAACATCCCAACCGTGATCGCAGCGCCACCGACTGTTGCGAATAATGTTCGGCTTCACGGCGTCGAGGAGTGCCAGCGTTGGCAACTCTCCTGCAGGTGCTTTTAATCCCCAGAATCGGTCGCGACCCCACGAATTGAACGAACCATGATCGCCAGTTTCGCGCACGGTGTCGAACACGTCGCAGAATTCGATTACATTACCACCCCAGCAACCGTCGCCGATGTTGATACCAGCGCGGGAGGCATCGTAAATCGAGCAATGCCGGATCGTGATTCCCTGAGCCATGGATATCTCTACTCCGGTCGCCTGTTTCTCGACAACGCCGACATGACGA
>CAIRGO010000256.1 GCA_903878115.1 Akkermansiaceae bacterium
AAGGATGTCCGCGAGGCAGCGAAGGACACCGCGAAATACAGCTCTGATGCACCGCTGCGGATACCAATTCCCTCGGAGGAAGCAGTCCGCACAGTTCGTCAGTATCCGCTGGAGGTCGATCCACCAGTGCATGCGGAATACCGAAAAATCGTCGAGCCGTTTTTCCTGCGTCCGAAACAACCCGACGTGCTTGCGAAGATCCACGGATTGATCGACTCACTTCTAACAAATGCGCTCGCAGTGGATGCCATCGATGCGGTAAAAGAGTTCGCCATTCCGCTTCAGTCTTATGCACTAACGTATCTGCTCAATGTTCCCGAGAAAGAAGCAGAGCTCTGGGTGAGTTGGGGTATCCATGTGTTCAAGGACGGCGACGGAAAATCCAAGGGGCCGTTCATGGAAAAATACTGCCAAAAAATGTTCGAGGCCGCTGCCGACAACCCAGGTGACGACTTTTTTTCCGCACTGAATCAGGCGCAGTTCGATGACCGACCACTAACGATGGAGGAGAAACTCGGCTATGCGAACATCGCCTTTGCTGGAGGCCGCGACACGATCATTCACACCGCCACTCGCATCATATCCTATTTCGCGGAAAATCCCCAAGCCCTAGCGTGGATCCGGGAGAATCCCGATAGAATCACTCTGGCGTCCGAGGAGTTTTTCCGTGTGTTCATCCCACTCACTCACATCGGTCGGGTCTGCCCAGTGAAGACGGATGTCTTTGGCTTCGAGGTGGAACCCGATGGACTAGTCTCGCTGTGCTGGTCATCCGCCAACCGCGATCCTGAGGTATTTGATGAACCAAATGAAGTCCGACTCGACCGTAAACCGAACCCGCATGTAGCATTCGGATTCGGCCCGCACCTATGCCTCGGCGCACACCATGCCCGCGCCATCATGCGCGGCCTGATCCAGAAACTAAGCGAACGAGTTTCTCATATCGAGATTTTAGAAACCAAAGAACTCATCGAACACGAGCCCGACTACACCCGCAAGATCGGCTATGAAATGTTGCGGGCGAAATTTACCAAGCGCTGAATATGCTTCAAGACCTGTAATCAGTGAATTACTTTGACATCATTGTTAGAACAGAATAGTTTTTCTTATGCAGTATTTTTTTCTCTCGTTTGCTTTATTCTGCGGCAGTTGTGTAGCGCAGTCTCTCCTTCCCACTCCGTCAAAAGTAACAAGCAAAGAAGGTGTTTTCATCTATGAGCCGACCACACAGGTAAAAATGGAAGGCATCGACGAAAAGGACCATGCATTTCTGTTAGAGCAATTCCAATCCGCATTCACCACGAAAACGAGTGCAGGAGCAGGCCCACAAAAAATTGTTAGACTAACAGTATCACCGCAGAGCATGGCGGAAGCTGATTATCAATTGCGCATCAACCCAGCGGAAATTTCGTTAGAAAGCCAGACACTCGCGGGGATCTTTCATGGCCTTCAAACACTTCGCCAATGGGTGCCCGTCGGCAGCAATCAGGCAGCAGCTTGTGAGATCATCGACGCTCCACGTTTTGCTTGGCGCGGACTCATGCTCGACTCCTCACGTCACATCCAATCGGTCGCAGAAATCAAAACGTTTCTCGATCAAATGGCGCTCTACAAGTTCAACGTTTTCCACTGGCATTTGACGGATGACCAAGGCTGGCGCATCGAGATCAAATCCCGCCCTAAGCTAACAGAAATTGGTGCTTGGCGCGTCGCTCGCGAGGGCATTTGGTGGTCACGGCCAAGTCCACAGGCTGACGAAAAAGCCACCTATGGCGGATTTTTCACGCAAGAACAAATCAAAGAAATTGTCGCCTATGCCGCACAGCGACACATCAGCATCGTGCCGGAAATTGATGTGCCCGGCCACTCGCTCGCGACCCTCTCGGCTTATCCCGAACTATCCACGGGCGGCGGGCCGTTTCAGGTCAATCCGGGCTCGAAATTTTATGGCACAATCGAAAATACGCTCGACCCCTCCAACCCGGAAACGTTCGTATTTCTCAATGATGTTTTCACAGAAGTCGCGCAATTATTCCCCAATAATTACATCCACATGGGCGGTGATGAATGCCCCAAAAATTTCTGGGCAAAGGATCCAGATTGCCAAGAGTTGATGAAAAAAGAAGGCCTCAAAAACCCTGGAGAATTGCAGTCGTGGTTTGTGAAACGCGTCGAAAAAATCA
>CAIRGO010000257.1 GCA_903878115.1 Akkermansiaceae bacterium
CAACCTGGGGCGTCCTGCCCCAGACCCAGGCAAGCTGTCGTCAGCTTGACCACGCCCGCTGTTTTTCTTGGTCAGATTAAGCCTTTCAAATGCATTTGAAAAGTTCATATTTCCTGTCCAGTTCTTCAGGGGGACGCTCCATTTTCAACTTGTCGCGCAATCAGGGAAGTTGACATTCCCACGATGTCCGGAAAAAATATTTACATGACACACTGCATTTTTTAATCAATCGCGTTCGCATGAGTTTTATTCGTTTTCATTTTCCCAGTTGCACATTCATTGTGGTACTGTGGATCGCTATTGCGTTTGAACTTTCTGCGCAAACATCACAAGGGGCAGGGGAGTTTGAATCCAAAATTAAGCCGTTTTTTGAGGCCAACTGCATCGACTGCCATGGTCCGCAAAAGAGCAAGGGCAAAGTAACCCTGCACACTCTGAACGGTGATCTGTCGGTGGGAGAAAATACCGAGCGCTGGGAGAAAATTTTGGACATGCTGAAAAGTGGCGAGATGCCGCCCGATGATGAAGAGCAGCCGAGTGATGCTGAGCGTAAAGCGGTCGTCGATTGGATCGATGCAGGGTTGCGGGTCTCATTGGCGAAAGAGAAGCCAGTGGAAGAGGTTCCCACAGCGCGGCGGCTAACAAATGTTGAGTATCAAAACACGATGCGAGATCTGTTAGGCTTTGAGTTAAAGCTGATAGATGACCTCGCCATAGATCCGGTGTTGCCATATAAGTTCAATAATACGGCTGAACTCATGCGCATGGGGCCAGAGCAGATCGATCGTTATCTCGAATGCGCTAGACGCGCTATGGCCAGCGCGATTGTTGATCCTACGAAGCCTGAAGTTCACAAAACCCTAGGCCAATGGAATGCGCAAGAATCAGAGAAAAGTCTCGGTCTCGATGAGGTCGGAATTTGGGGGAATCGTCGTGGTAGCCCAGCAGAGGGGATGGGCTTGAAAAGCTTTCCTTCTACTGGCGAGTTTCGCGTTCGCATTAAGGCATCAGCGATTCTGCCTGCTGGGGTGAGTGAATTGCCCTTGCGTTTGGTGATGGGCTATAATCTCAACGAAAATCAATCGACATTTCGAATCGAGACGGTGGGGTCGATGGCTCTGCGCAATGCCCCAGATCACCCAGAGGAATTTGAGTTTCGCGGACGAATCGAAAACTTTCCTGTTAGACCACCAAGAGGAGAAAAAGGACGCACCTTGGCGCCCTCTTTAACTATCACACCGCAGAATCTTTATGATGACGGCACGCTGAACGATGGTAATGGATTTTACAAACCGAGGAATTTTTCGATGCCACGAGCCGTGATCGAATGGATGGAGTTCGAAGGCCCGCTCACGGACGTCTGGCCACCCGAGCATCATACACGTATTCTATTTGATTCCCCTTTACGCGCCAGTGATCCGAAGGCGTATGTTTCTGCTGTTCTGAAAAAATTTATGTCGCGCGCCTATCGCCGCCCGGCAACGGATGAAGAAGTGACTCGATTTGCAAAAATATTCGAAATGGTTGCGCCAGATTTGGGAACGTTTGAGGCTGCCATGCGTGAGACTCTGTCATTGGTTCTCGTTTCGCCTGAATTCCTCTACCACACGGTGGCGCAGGAGCCCGCGAACCGCCAATATGCTCTCGCTTCGAAACTATCATATTTCCTCTGGGGTAGTATGCCAGATGATGAATTGATGAAACTGGCCGCAGAGGGCAAACTCGACGATTTGGCTGTCATCGAAGCCCAGGCGCGTCGCCTTCTAGCAGACAAGAGGTCGGGAGATTTTGTTAGAAACTTCACCATGCAATGGCTGAGTCTTACCAAGATGAAAACAGTGCCGATCAATCGGGATCTTTTTCCGCGATTTCTCTACTATGTTCCACTGGGTGAAAGAGCAGGCACCGAAGAGCCGTACCGTCCTACGATTCGGGATTACATGGTCGATGAAACCGTTGGATTTGTGGGAGAACTAATCCGTCGCAACGCCAGTGTTTTACATATCGTCGATTCTGATTTCGCCTATCTCAATCAGGCGTTGGCGGCTCATTACGGAATCTCCGGAGTAGCAGGAAACGCACTTCGTCCGGTGGCGATCAAACCAGAGGATCATCTCGGTGGCTTGCTCACTCAAGGTTCTATCTTAGTAGGAAATGGAACGGGTTCCGCGCCGCATCCGATCTATCGTGCCGTGTGGCTGCGCGAGGCGATCTTGGGCGATGAAGTGAAACCACCGCCAGCCGATGTGCCTGCCTTGTCTGACACAGCAGGCACGTCCGCTGAGCACGCATCGAGCATCAAGGATTTGCTGCGATTGCATCGAACGAAGGAGAGTTGTAATGATTGCCATGTTCGTCTTGATCCCTGGGGAATTCCCTTCGAGCAATATAGTGCGATCGGCAAATTCCAACCGATGGTGCCAAAGGATGGCACGCGAGTCAGTCCTTTCGACAAAGCGCAGCACAAGGATCTAGCTGGCTACCAACATTATCTAACGACAATTAACACCGTGAAAATCGATGCGGCCTCTCGCGTCCCCAATGGTCCCGAGGTGACTAGCATGGACGATTTGAAAAAATATCTCCTACAGAATCGTAAGGATGACGTGATTGAAAACGTAGTAAAGCGGCTACTTTCCTACAGCTTAGGCCGTTCGCTCACTTATCATGATCGATTGACCATAGAAAAATTAGTGAATTATCAAAAGATGAACGGTATTGGATTTCAGGATATGATCATTTCGATTTGTCAGAGTCCGATTTTTCGTGAATCCAATACGCAAACAAAAGCACAATGAAACAGAAATCTTGGCATCTTAATCGCCGCGAATTGCTCAAGGGCGGTGGTATTGCGTTGGCGTTACCATTCCTTAATGGCATGAGTCGTGCGATGGGTGTCACAGGTGCTGTGACCATGCCCAAACGCATGTTGATCAGCTACTTTGCCTACGGTGCTTATATGCCCGATGGGCCTAACGGAATCCCTGAGCCTGGCAAGCCGCATCACGATTGGAGCTGGTGGCCATGTGCCGACGCTGGGCCTCTCACATTTAATAAATCATCTTCGCCGTTTGAATCGCTCAAAGATTCCGTTAGTTATTTACGCGGTCTCGATCATGCGGGTGGCTACGCGCTTGGTGGTCACAGTTCGGGCGATGTGTTCGCTACCGGTGCTGATTTGGCGGGATTTGAAAAAACGAACAACATCTCGGTAGATCAGGTCGCTGCCAATGCTCTCGGCCACCAGACGCGCTTCGCTTCACTTGTGCTGGGCACAGAAGGTGGCACTGGCTCGTATGGTTCATGCAAAACTTTATCGCACCGCGGTCCTGGACGTCCTATTCCCTCGATGCACAAACCGCAGGAAATTTTCAGCAGATTGTTTGATCCCTATGCTGGTAAAAGTGTCGAACAAGTTCGCGCTGGTCTCAAACGTGAAGCAAGCATCCTTGACCTAATGATGGATCAAAGCAAAAGTCTGAAAAATCGACTTGGCACCGAAGACCAAGGAAAAATGGAGGAATACTTGGATTCCGTTCGATCCTTGGAACAGCGAGTGGAGCGCACCAGTGAATGGACCCACAAGCCCATCGCCAATGTCGATACGAAGGGTCTGAATTTAGAAGTTTCCTACAAAGATCCGGTGGAATACATCCGCTGTATGTATGATTTGATCTATCTTGCCTTCCAAACGGATTCCACACGATTTGCCACGCTGATGCTGGAAAGTGAACAGTCGCAGAGCAGCGAAATGTGGAACTACGCTACCTACGCGCTCGGCTACAAGGGAGCCACTCACGACATTGCTCATAAACGGCCCGACGATTTTTCTGGAAAATGGGACCAATGGCGCGCCGAGCAGCATGCCTATTTCCTCAAGCGTCTGCGTGATAGCAAAGAAGGCGACGGCAGTATGCTCGATCGCACCGTGGTGCTCTGGGGTTCCGCTCATCCGCATGCCTCGCATAGTACCAAAAACTATCCGCTGCATCTCGCTGGTGGAAATAAGTTAGGCTTCAAGCACGGGAATTTACACGACTTCTCTGGTGCAAAAAAAGTGCCGATGGCGAATCTATACACTTCCATGCTAAACGCCGTTGGTGTGCCGTCGACCAAGTTCGCCGATAGCACAGGGGATATGACCGAGGTGTTCGGGTAAAGTGCAGATCTCATGAAGTCGATTCTTCTGTTCTTGTTTCTTTTCGTTTATGCAGCTTCTGCTGCTGATGTAGTAGCGCCGAGAGTTCTGATTCTTGGTGATAGCATTTATAATAATCCTACGCAGATCATAGCTAAGGAACTCAAAGGGCGCGTGGAGCTTGTTTATGCAAAAACAAATCCGGGTGAGTCATTACACACAGGAATTTCGTTAGAGCGGCTCGATGAATTGTTAGGCAAAAGTAAATGGGATCTGATTCATTTCAACTTTGGTCTCGGTGATCTTGTTTACAAACTGCCAGGTATTAAATCGATTCGCGTGCTGCCGAAGGATGCGGGTGGTGTGCGCGTCACTTCGCCTGAACAATATGAAAAGAATTTGCAAGCAATCGTGACTCGCCTCAAGGCCACAGGCGCAAAACTAGTATGGGCTAGCACAACGCCGATCACGGGGTCGCCCAATAACCTTTTTGATGTTGATTCTGAAATCGAATACAATGCCATCGCTGCCAGAATCATGACAAAAGAGAACGTGCCTATCAACGACATGCACGCCTACGTGATCTCTCAGATGCAACCGTTAAAGAACAAGGGCCGCGGTTCAGACCCATTTGTTTTTGATAGGAGCATTAGCCTTCATCCTGCGATCGTTGCCATTATTCTGAATCAATTGGGGCTAAAGTAAAAGTTGTTAGTGAATGATAACGAATGCACATTCAGTGAAAAACTCATTCATACTTTTGGTAACTTTACTGCCATGGCATCACACTGCTGAAGCTCTCACGACGCCGCATAAGCCTAATATTCTCTGGATCATCATGGATGATGTGGGTGCTGAGTTGCCTTGCTATAGGGAAAAGAAAATTCTCACACCGAACATTGATCGTCTGGTGCGCGAGGGGACGAAATTTGACCGCGCTTTTCTCACTGCATCGGTCTGCTCGCCGTCGCGCTCGGCGATGATCACTGGCATGTACCAAACCACTATTGGAGTTCACCATCATCGCAGTGGTAGAGGGACGGAGAAAATCCATCTGCCTAACGGAGTCGAGCCAGTGCCGGCACTGTTCCAGCGTGCGGGGTATTTCACCTGCAATGGCGATTATCCTGCGAAGGCAAAGAGGGTGGGGAAGACCGACTACAATTTTGAATGGGACGCGAAAATCTATGACGGCAGTGATTGGTCGGAGCGCAAAAATGGCCAGCCTTTTTTCGCGCAGCTTCAACTCTGGGGCGGAAAAAATCGTAATGACGACGGCCATTGGCATCGCGATCTGGCACCGAAGGCGCTGGGCACTCTCACCAAACCGGAAGACGTTTCGTTACCTCCTTATTATCCGCGTGATCCACTTTTGTTAGAAGATTGGGCGCAGTATCTGGACTGCATTCGACTTTGCGACAAACAAGTCGGAGAGATTTTGCATCGTTTGGAAAACGAGGGCATTCTCGAACAAACCATCATCATCCTCATGGGCGACAACGGCATCAGTCACGCGCGGGGAAAACAGTTTCTTTATGACGAAGGAATTCGCACACCATTCATCGTGCGTGGGCCGGGCATCGAACATGGTGCTGTACGCACTGATCTCATTGCGCACATCGACATGGCGGCCACCTCGCTTGCCTGGGCGAGCCAACCAGTGCCGAAGTGGATGCAAGGACGTGATATTTTTGCCAAAGATTACACAAAACGTGATGCTGTCTTTGCCGCTCGTGATCGTTGTGGTGAAACAGTGGAACGCATCCGCAGCGTGCGTACTGAGCAATTCAAATACATTCGCAATTTTTCCCCGCTTCGTCCCATGCTCCAGCCTAACGATTACAAGGACAGCAAGCCAGTCGTCCAGCGCCTGCGCGAACTTCACACACAAGGAAAATTGAATGCATTGCAGGAAGAAATCCTGTTTTCACCCACACGGCCTAAGGAAGAACTTTTTGACGTGTTGGCAGACCCATTTGAAATTCACAATCTCGCCGCAGATCCGCAGTTTCGTAATACGTTAGAAACCCTGCGCACCAAACTAGATCACTGGATCGAAGAAACGCAGGACCTTGGCAATGAGTCCGAAAAAGCCTACGACGCCAATCTCAATTATGAACTCATGCCCCCTATTTCCAACGCCCGCAAGGAAGCGATGCTAAAAAATAGCGCCCTGATGAAACAATGGGCTATGGAAGGTAAGTAATAGTAACGAAGGATCATCCCCAAAAAATATCCATGAAACTCTTCGCCATCTATCTTTTCACCATGCTCATCACAAGCTTCTTGCTTCCGGTTCATGCGCAGAGCACGCCGTCATCGCCGGCGACAAAGCTGGTGGCGGGCGAGGTCACGCGCACGATTGCTTTAAGCGATTTGCAGCGGCGCTACCTCGTGCATGTGCCGAAGAAGTATGTTGCGGCGAATCCCACACCGGTGGTCATCGTTTTTCACGGTGGTGGAGGCAATCCCGAAAGCATGGTGCGTCTTACGGGCATGAATGCGAAGTCGGACGAGGCTGGGTTCATCGTCGTTTATCCTTATGGCACTGGCAGGTTGGCGGACAATTTACTCACCTTCAATGGTGGTGGTTGCTGCGGTTACGCGATGGAAAATAAAATCGACGATGTCGGTTTCACTCGCGCCATGCTCGATGATCTCGCTACGGTCGCGAACGTGGATACGAACCGCGTCTTCGCCACCGGGCTTTCCAACGGCGGCATCATGTCGCACTACGTCGCGTCGGAGTTGTCCGACCGCATCGCTGCCATCGCGCCTGTCGGCGGTCCGCTGATGATGGACGCGCCGAACGCGAAGCGTGCAGTCCCCGTCATGCATTTCCACGGCACAAACGATGAGTTCGCTCCATTCAAAGGCGGTTTTGGCAAAGGCCCGCTGGGTCGTGCGGGTATCACCGAGTTTCGCTCCGTCGAACACACGATCCAAAGCTGGATCAAGGCCAATGGTTGCAAGACTGAACCCGAAGTGGTCGCGCTGCCGGACAAGGCCGAAGACGGCATGAAATGTACCCGCAAAACCTGGGGTGGCGGCAAGGACGGCAGCGAAGTGGTGCTCATTGAAATCGAAAACGGCGGCCACACCTGGCCTGGCAACGAACCCGTCGTCGCAAAACTCGGTCCATCTACGAAGGACATCTCAGCGAATGATCTGATGTGGGAGTTTTTCCAAAAACATCCGATGAATCCTGCTGTATCCGCTAAGGTGGAACCCTCGTCGCTGGTCACGGCTCCAGTGAGTGCGCCTCGCGTCGAGTTCCACACGTTTGAGAGCAAGGCGGCGAAGGCGAAGGTCAGTTATCACCTCTACACGCCGAATGCTTACGAAACGGAGAAGGAACGACGCTTTCCCGTGTTGTACTGGCTGCATGGCAGCGGCGGAGGCTTGCAGGGAATCGCTCCGGTGTCGGCGTGGTTTGATGCGGCGATTCGCGAGGGAAAGATTCCGCCGATGCTCGTGGTATTTCCCAACGGAATGGCGTCGAGCATGTGGTGCGACTCGAAGGACGGCACTGTACCGATGGAGACTATCGTCATCAAGGAACTTTTGCCGCACATCGATGCGACGTTCCGCACCCTCGCCACGCGCGAGGACCGTATCATCGAAGGCTTCAGCATGGGCGGATACGGCGCGGCACGATTGGGATTCAAGTATCCGCAACTCTTCGGCGCGGTCTCCATCCTCGCGGGTGGTCCGTTGGATTTGGATTTTGCCGGGCCGCGTGCCACGGGCAATCCCGCCGAACGCGAGCGCATCTTGAATGGCACCTTTGGTGGCGACCTCGATTACTACCGTTCGCAGAATCCCATCACCGTCGCTGAGCAGCAGGCCGATGCTGTGCGCGGCAAGGTGCGCGTGCGCATGGCGGTCGGTGCGCGCGACAACACGGGGCCGCTGAATCACGCCTATTCCGAGCATCTCAAGAAGCTTGACATTGCCCACACGTTCACCATCGTAGCCGATGTCGGTCACGACACGCCCAAGCTGCTTAAAGGTCTGGGCGAGGCGAACTGGGGATTTTATCGAAAAGCGTTAACTGTGACGCCCTCTGCAACCAGACCCTGAAGATCCCATCAACCAAACACAACCACATGAATAGACTCGTAATCCTAACCTATTTCACGGCCCTACTGCTTTCGCCGTTCGCCGTCCTGCACGCGGCCGACGCCTCGCCTGAGAAACCTAACATCGTCCTCATTTTCGTGGATGACCTTGGCTATGGCGATGTCAGCCCGTTTGGCAACAAGACAATCAAGACGCCGCACCTTGAGAAGATGGCGACGGAGGGCATGAAGTTTAACAGCTTCTATGCGACGCCGGTGTGCTCGATGTCCCGTGCGTGTTTGCTGACGGGCAGTTACAATGCACGCGTGTCCATTCCCGGGGTCCTTTTTCCTGGGTCGAAAATCGGTCTGCACGCGAATGAGATCACGTTCGCGGAAATCGTCAAGCCGCAGGGCTACGCGACCATCTGCATCGGCAAGTGGCACCTCGGGCATCGTGAGGCGTTCCTGCCGACGAAACAGGGATTTGATTCGTATTTCGGCATTCCTTACAGCAACGATATGAGCATCGATCCAGTGAACGCGGTCTTTGCGAAGGACTGCGTTTTCCGCGATGGCATGGACGAAAAAAAAGCGCGTGCGGGTGTCCTCAGTAGTGTCGTACCGCTGATGCGCGGCACCGAGGTCGTCGAGTATCCAGCGGATCAGGACACGCTCACCAAGCGATACACCGAGGAGGCTGTGAAGTTCATCCGCGCGAACCAAGCGCAGCCGTTTTTCCTCTATTTGCCGCACACGATGGTGCATTGGCCGCTCGCGGCCTCCGCTGCCTTTCGCGGCAAGAGCGCAGGCGGCTTGTTCGGCGACGCCGTCGAGGAAATGGACTGGTCCGTCGGCCAAATCATGGCGACGCTGAAAGAGCTGAAACTCGACGACAAGACGCTGGTGATTTTCACCTCCGACAATGGCGCCGCGGGCGGCACCTCCGCACCGTGGCGCGGGAAGAAAGGCACCATCTTCGAGGGTGGCGTGCGCGAGCCGTGCATCATGCGCTGGCCGGGCCGCATCCCTGCGGGCACCACCTGCAATCAAATCGCTGGCAACATCGACATGCTGCCCACTTTTGCAAAACTCACCAGCGCCGCACTGCCACAGGATCGCGTGCTCGACGGCCGCGATATCACTTCGCTGATGTTCAAAGCCGACGCTCCGGCTGTGCGCGACACGCACCTGTATTTCACTAGCCAAGAAAAACTCGGCGCGATCCGCCAGGGCGACTGGAAACTCTTCCTCAGCAGCCCAACGAAGAAAAACCAGCCCAAGAAGGGTGCAGCCTCTAAGGCAAAACCTGCCGGCGCTGATGAAGTGGGCGAGGGAGCGTTATTCGATCTCGCCAAGGATCCTTACGAGACCAAGGATGTCGCCGCCGCCCATGCGGACATCGTCGCTAAGCTCCGCGCCGAGGCGCAAAAGCGCGAGAAGGAAATCGAAGAACACAAACGCCCTGCGGGCACATTATGAAGCACATTCTTGACTATTCAAAAATGGCACTGGCAATCCTTCTCGCGGCTTTCGTGGTGTGGAGTCCGCAAATGTTTAGGATTTAGAGAGATTTGAATTTGTCAACGTCGGGAAACCTTTGCTCTTAAGGAACAGACCATCGGAACCCCCATCATGGTCGCTTGCGGAGCCGCGATGGCGGATTCCAGTAGCTCTCGTGAGCGCAACCCTGGACTGCCTCCATGTGCGCTTAGCACCTCGTGGTGGACGGCGAGAACTGCATCTACCGTGGGATGCCTAATCACGGCACTCATGACAACCTGCGGAAGAGTTCACTGTTTTTCTGGATCAGCCGTCGAGCTGACTCTGAGGCTATGTCGGCTTCAATCGTAGCTGACTCCATGGCCGTGATGGTGATCGTCCCGTCCGCATGGATTTCTACATTCACTTCATCCCCGACTTTCAGCCGCGCGAGCTGGAGTAGTGCAGAATCAAAAATGATGCCCTGTGAGTTGCCGATTTTAGTAATGGTCTTGATCATGGCGTCATACTATGTTTTACATCGCATCTTGCCAATCGGCCATTTGATATTTTTTTCACTTTTTTTCCTCTACCGCTGACCACACTTCATGCCATAAGCTCACCATGAAATCGTTCTACCTCTTCATCACGTGTTGTTTAGCGCTTCCAAGTCTTGCTGCGGAGGCTGCTTAAAAACAGTGCCCTGATGAAACAATGGGCTATGGAAGGGAAATAAGTTTCAATTGCTGCGTTAAAATATTGCATCCATGGGTGAATTCCGCCAAATTACTTCCGCTATCACTGAAGCTACGAATCAACGTCAAAAAGCAGTAGCAAACTCTCGATTTCAGCGCGCAATGATTTCACAAAAATTCAACTCCTCATTGCTGCCGGAACTGCTAAGTCCCTTCGTTAGAGAGGAGCACCTTGAAGCTGATTTCATTGTCAAGCTCCAGCGTTTCAATTGCCAATACAGCCGCGAAATTATCAGTCTCGGTGCAGCCAATCTAGCCATGCCAATGCCATGAACGACCTCATCATCTACACCACCGAGGACGGACGCAGCCAGATCAAGCTGCGTGCGCAGGAACAGACCGTCTGGCTGACACAGCTCGAAATGGCGGAACTCTTTGCCGCTACCAAGCAGAACATTTCCCTGCATCTGAAGAACGTCTGCGAGGACGGGGAGCTGGACTCGGCGGCAACTGTCAAGGAATCCTTGACAGTTCAAATCGAGGGCAGTCGCGAGGTGCAGCGCCCTGTCACCCTCTACAATCTAGACGCCATTCTGGCCGTGGGCTACCGGGTACGATCGCCGCGTGGGGTGCAGTTCCGCCGCTGGGCCTCTACCATCCTGAAGGAATACCTGCTCAAGGGTTTCGTGATGGATGACGAGCGATTGAAGAACTCGGATGGACGCCCGGATTACTTCGATGAGATGCTGGAGCGCATCCGGGACATTCGGGCCTCCGAGAAACGCTTTTACCAAAAAGTACGCGACCTCTTTGCCCTGAGCAGCGACTACGACAAGACAGACAAGGCGACGCAGATTTTTTTCGCCACGGTGCAGAACCTTCTTATTTTCGCTGTGACCCTGAAGACCGCCGCCGAGCTCATCTCCTCTCGTGCCAATGCCTCCGATCCGCATTTCGGCCTGCTCGCCTGGAAGGGTGATAAGGTGCGCAAGGCGGACATCATCGTGGCCAAGAACTACCTGACCGAGGACGAAATCGATACCCTGAACCGTCTGGTGGTCATCTTCCTAGAAACCGCCGAACTGCGGGCCAAGAGCAAGCAGGAGACACGCATGGCCTTCTGGAAGCAGAACGTGGATCAGATCATCACCTCCAATGGCTTCCCGCTGCTCTCACACGCTGGTTCGATCAGCCATGAACAGATGGAAGAACACACAGGTGAGCTTTACCTCAAGTTCGACCAGGACCGCAAAAATCAGGAGGCCTCTCAAGCGGACGAACAGGACGAGACCGACCTCAAAGCGCTGGAAATCAAACTCAAGAGACGCCCGCAAGGAAGCGCTGCTAAAAAATAGCGCACTGATGAAACAATGGGCTTTGGAAGGTAATTAATAGTCACGAAGAAATAACCATGAAACAATCGTTCATCATCTTCATCGCTTTGCTGCTTTTGCCGCAGACCCTGGTCTTTGCCGCTGAGGCAACGAAACCTCAACCAAATGTCGTATTTATCATTTCCGATGACCAAGGAGCACGGGATTATAGTTTCATGCAGCATCCGCAGATTAAGACGCCGCACATTGACAAGTTAGCGTCGCAGAGTCTTGCTTTTTCTAACGGATTTGTTCCTAGCAGTGTTTGTTGTCCCAGCTTGGCGACCATCATTACGGGACTGTATCCGCATCAGCATAAAGTCACGTCCAATGATCCACCGCTGCCAAAAGCTGGAAAATCGAATGGTGATCGCGGTTCCACTGCTGAGCTAGATGCACAATGGGTTGCCTTGCTGGATCAGGTGCCCACGCTGCCACGACTGCTTTCGGGTGCAGGTTATATGAGTTTTCAGACTGGCAAGTGGTGGCAAGGTGACTTCAAGCACGGCGGCTTCACTCATGGCATGACGCAGGGCAATCGACACGGGGATAAGGGATTGACAATAGGTCGCGAGGGCTTGCAGCCGATCTATGATTTTATCGCTGATTCGAGAAAGCAACAAAAGCCCTTTTTCGTGTGGTATGCGCCGATGATGCCGCACACACCGCACACGCCTCCTGATCGATTGTTCAAAAAGTATTCAGCGCTGACTGATTCGCCACACATCGCGCGCTACTGGGCGATGTGCGAGTGGTTCGATGAATCCTGCGGTGAATTGCTTGGCTATCTTGATCGTGAGAAACTCGCGGAAAATACCATTGTGATCTACGTTACCGACAACGGTTGGATCCAGTCACCATCGGCTGCGGTTTTTGCACCAAAAAACAAAACCACACCTTTCGACGCGGGGCATCGCACACCCATCTTAGTGCGTTGGCCTGCGCAAGTAACGCCAGCTAAGTCAAACTCGCTAGCTTCATCGATCGACATCATGCCTACCGTATTAGCGGCGCTTGAAATACCAGTGCCACCAGATCTCAAGGGCATTAATTTGCTCGATCAAAAGGTCGTGGAATCCCGTCAGTATTTGTTTGGTGAAGATTACACGATCCGCGCACAAATGTTGAATGATCCGTCCGCTAATATCCTCTGGCGATGGGTCACCGACGGGCGTTGGCGTTTGGTGTTGCCTCGCACCTATGAAGCCGAAGGCTCGCTCAAGATCATCCCATCTGACAAATATCTCATTCCCGCACTCAAGGCCACGCTGCAATCTGCGCAGCCGATGCTCTATGACTTAGAAGCCGATCCAGCGGAGGAAAAAAATATCGCTAGCTCACAACCGGAAATTGTTGCCAAACTCCGCGCGAAACTCGATGCTCACTGGACACCCAAGTCTGCTGCGCCGTGATAAAATTGATTGCATTTCTCGCCACTCTTATACTCTGCACGTTATCGTCTCTATCTGCGGCCGATCTTGCTTTTGCAGGAATTTTTACCGACCATGCCGTGTTGCAGCGCGACGTTGCCTCACACGTTTGGGGCTGGGGTGATCCTAACGAGAAAGTCACCGTTGCATTCGCTGGTCAGAGCAAATCTGTCACGGCAGACGCGAGCGGAAAATGGATGGTGAAACTCGATCCCATGTCCGCGTCCGCAGAAGGTCGTGACTTGATCGTTCAGTCCAGCATCAAAAATCGACAAGCAAAGATCGCCGATGTTTTGGTGGGGGATGTTTGGTTATGCTCTGGTCAATCGAACATGCATTTTCAATTGAAGTCAGATCAAAATGCCGCGAAGGAAATTTCCGCTGCAAATCATCCGCTTCTGCGTTATTTCACGGTAGAACATAACTTTGATCAGAAGCCTTGTGTAAATGTCGCGGGTGCTTGGAAAGCCGTTTCGCCAGCGACGGCTGCCGACTGCTCGGCCGTGGCTTACTACTTCGGCAAAGACCTCACGTTGAAACTCTGCGTTCCTGTGGGATTGGTGGTTAGTTCTGTCGGCGGCACGCGGATTGAATCATGGATGCGCTCCGAGACACTTACTGCGACAGGCCAGTCAGGATCGTTGATCGAAAAGTGGTCCAAAGTATCGCCCGAGGAATTTAAAAAAATCGCCACCGTGTATCGAGAATTTCAGCGTCAGCGTGATGAAATTTATCCTCAAGCAGTAAAAGCGGCGAAAGCAAAAGGAGCACCCGTGCCGTCTGCTCCCGTCATGCCTAAGCAACGCTGTCACGATTGTCCCAGCGGTCTGCACAACGGCATGATTGCTCCGCTGGAAGCGTTCTCGATGCGCGGTGCTATCTGGTATCAGGGGGAATCAAACTCCTCACAATCAGCGTCTTATGAGAAATTGCTGCCCGCTATGATCGCTGATTGGCGGCGAGTGTGGGGGAATGAGTTTCCTTTCCTATTTGTGCAATTGGCACCTTATAAAAATACGCATCCCGCATTTCGCGAAGCGCAACTTCGCATCTGGCAGAAGACTCCACACACCGCGATGGTTGTCACCACAGACGTGGGCAATGCTGAAAATATCCACCCGACCCAAAAGCAACCGGTGGGCTCTCGACTGGCCTTAGCTGCCCGCTCCCTCAGTTACGGTGATAAAGTAGAATACTCAGGACCCGTTTTCGAAAGTATCAAAATCGAAGGCAACCGCGCCGTGATCTCGTTCACTCATCTGGGCAAAGGACTGATGGTGCAGGGCGATGCTCTGAAAGGTTTCAATTCTCTAAAAGGTTTCGCCATGGCCGCTGCTGATGGCAAGTTCCTCTCCGCACACGCCGTGATTGAGGGAGACACCGTGGTCATCACTTCGGAGAAAATCGCCAAACCAATCGCAGTTCGCTACGGCTGGGCGATGGTGCCGGAGGGGAACTTATTCAATCGCGAAGGACTGCCTGCGGTGCCTTTCAGAACCGATGCCTCATCAACGCCATGAGCGCACTGGGTCTATTTTTTTCAGCCTTGTTATTCGCACCATTGGTCGTGCGAGCGGTGGATGAGTCTCGCCATCCTGATGTCATGACGATTCCCGCGGATTTGGAGAATCCGGCCATCATTTCCGGTGAACCAGCACCTGGAAAGATCGTGCTGCAATCATTGGCGGCTTATGCAAAAACAGAAGTTGCGCATACGGTTTACCTGCCGCTTGATTGGGAGAAGGGGAAACATTATCCTGTGATCATAGAATACCTTGGCAATGGTTGTCGCGTTCGGGATAACAAAAACATCGGCTATGCCCTCAGTGGCGGCAAGGGTTTTATCTGGGTTGTTCTGCCTTTTGTTAGTGTCGATGGCAAACGGGACATGGATTTGTGGTGGGGTGATGTGAATGCCACTGTCGCCTATGCCAAGGAGGCGGTGCCGACAATATGCAAACAGTGGGGCGGCGATCCAGCGCAGGTTATTCTCGTAGGATACTCGCGAGGGGCGATTGCCTGCAATTACATCGGACTTCACGACGATGAAATCGCCAAGCTCTGGCGGGCTATCATTCCGGTCAGTCATTATGACGACGGTCACACGGCCTGGGGCATGACACCTGAGGAACGAAACCGTGCTCCGGAACGAATGGGGCGCTTAGGAAAAACTCCCCAGTTGATTTGCGGTGAGTATTCTTCGCGCTCGGCTCGCGGTAGCGATGTCACATTGCTGAATTTCATCAAAGAAAAGAATCTAACAAACTTCGACTCCGCAAAAACTGAATTGGGATTGGAGCCAATCACGGAACTCGAGGGCACCAAGAATTTTGTGGCCAAGTATCAGTCGCAAGGCAATTTGACCATCGTCAATCTCCCATGGGTCAATCATGGAATGAGCGTCCTGCACCGCGATACGCCCGCGCGCCGTCAAGCACGGGATTGGCTTCAAAAAGTTCTGCGTGAAACGCCAGCGAGATAGTTTATCATTTCACAAAATACTGCCACACTGATTAGTGTTGCATGCACCTACCACAACGTGGTTACGTCCATTAGTCCCGCCGAGGCGGGATTGAAACAGCGTTTCTACCCAGGGAAAAATCCCACACACAGAATCAATCCTGCCGCACCCAGAGGGTGCAAGAAAACGAGCCATCGATAAAGAATTCGTTCACGGCCCGTTGTTTTTCCTTGTGACTATTTGCGGATCTGCTAGAGATCAAGAGGCATTTGTGTTTTGGTGTAAGATGTTTGTGACGCTGCCCAGAACGCACAGTGAAACATACCTCTTTGTCATAACTTTTTCCTCACGATGATCGTATACCTCGCCAACAAAACTCAGCTTCGGGAAGAGATCCTCTCCAACCGGATCGAGGCAATTGCGCACCGCAGCCCGCAGGAAATCATGGACGAAATCGCCGCGCTGGACGTCGAGAGCGCGGAAGTGCTGGGCAAGATCAAGCAACTCCTGAACACCGAGAAAACCCATGCCTAAGAAAATCGAAGTTCTCGCCCGCGAAGTCCGCCTCACCGGCGTCAACGACCAGGATTACGTCTGCCTGACCGACATCGCCCGCTACAAAAATGCGGACGCCAGCGACGACTTGATCCGCAACTGGCTGCGCAACCGCAACACCCTCGAATTCCTCGGTCTCTGGGAGCAGATCAATAATACCGGTTTTAATCCCGTCGAATTCGACGGGATTAGAATGCAGGCCGGCCTCAATAGTTTCACCCTCACGCCGAAGCAGTGGATCGAACGCACAGGGGCTACCGGCATCCAATCCAAGGCCGGGCGCTACGGCGGCACGTATGCCCATCTGGACATCGCCCTAGAGTTCGCCGCATGGACGAGATCGAGTTCAAGATCTACCTCATCAACGAGTTTCAGCGGCTCAAGGAAACCGAACGCCAGACTCTCGGCTGGGACATCCGCCGCAACCTCGCTAAGATCAACTACCGCATCCACACCGACGCCATCCAGACCCACCTCATCCCGCCTGAGCTGGGCAAAGCCCAGACCAGCCTCGTCTATGCCAGCGAGGCCGATGTGCTCAACATGGCCCTCTTCGGCCAGACCGCCGCCCAATGGCGCGGCCAAAACCCCAGCGAAAAGGGCAACATCCGCGACCAAGCCACCGGTGCCCAGCTCGTTTGCCTCTCGAATCTGGAAAACCTCAACGCCCTGTTTATCGGCCAAGCCCTAACTCAACCCGAACGCCTGACCCGCCTCAACCAGATCGCCATCCAACAGATGAAACTGCTCACCGCCGATGACCGCACGCCCAAGCTGACGGAAGCGAAGAAGGGGAAATGAACGCCGTGGAAAACCGATAGCGGGGCATGTATTGGCAGTTCTCACCGTCTCTACTGCAGTTTGCATGATCTGGTTCGCTAAAGCATTCAAAGAAAAAACAACGCATTGAGAATAACGAGAAAAATCCGTAATCACTCAACTACCACAACGTGGTTACGTCCATTAGTCCCGCCGAGGCGGGATTGAAACAGCGTTTCTACCCAGGGTTCTACCCAGGGAAAAATCCCACACACAGAATCAATCCTGCCGCACCCAGAGGGTGCAAGGCATCGCAAAGGGGCGAGGGAGGAATTGAATGAATCGCAAATCTTTTGATCGGGTTCACATACTGCGGGAAGTTGCATGATCCATTCGTCTGCTGCTGTTTGATTCGATTAAAATAAAAGAATCTCCTTGTCTCTTTCTAGCAGATTTGTTAGGCATAACTCAGTTCTCACATGTCCGCTCGCTCCAAGACATCTTCTTCTGCAAATTCTTCGGCCACCATCGGCTTTGAAGCGAAGCTCTGGCTCACCGCCGACAAGCTCCGCAACAACATGGACGCGGCGGAATACAAGCACGTCGTCCTCGGCCTCATCTTCCTCAAATACATCTCCGACACCTTCGAGGAACACCGCGCCAAGCTCCTCGCCGGCCAGGGCGACTACGCCGGTGCCAATGCCGAAGACCCCGACGAATACAAAGCCGAGAACGTCTTCTGGGTGCCTGCCGAC
>CAIRGO010000258.1 GCA_903878115.1 Akkermansiaceae bacterium
CCCATATGGTCGAGGGAGCTTCAGTGACAGGTGTCCGTTTTCGTCGGAAACAAACTCGCCATGCGGTTGGCCGTCCAACGTCACGGCGTAGCGGGTCTTCCCGCATCCCATATTTACCAGGATGTCGTGCGTGTTCGAAGTTAAGCACGGGGCGCTCAGCGTGAGGCTGATCGCATCCTCCGTGCGATTAACGGATTTTTTGAGAATGACGACGTCGTAGAGCGCCGTCACTTGATAAGAAGCAAAATAGGCCGCGTGCATCGGGAGTAGCACCGCGCTCAGGCCGCCGAAGTTGGGCGCGCCGTTCATCTGTTCCGGCGCAATCATGAAGTGCTCCCCGAGGTAATGTTCCGTTTTTAAGAAATGCTGCCACGTTTTTAGGATGGTTTCGGCCACCTGCCGGGCAAGTTTCGGTTCACCCGCCTCGAGGAGGCCTCTCCAGAGGAACCATTGGAGTACCGGCCAGATTCCTCCATTCCAATAGCCTTGCGGGTTGTAGGAAGGAGCGAGCATGTCCACGGAGGAAATGCCAAAAGGGGTGTTGAACCGCTTAGGATCCATCATCTGCGTGATGAGGCGATCCTTGTGCGCGCTCAAACCGGCGAAGAGCGGCAGGAATGCGCAGGCAGAGCGATCTCCGGCAGATCCCTGGAAAACAACCGGCTCCACGCCCCGTTCGGTGCGGCGGGCCCACCCGTAGAGACCGCTTTCCTCATCCCACATGCGGCCTTCGATGTTGCCAGCCAGCAATTCGGCGTCTTTGCGGAATTGCTCGGCGTCCGCGCCGTGTCCGAGAAGGATGGCGATATTCCGCATGATGCCAGCGAGGCGGAGGATCTGCGGCATGAGGATGAGAGAGTAAAGGCCTTTGCTCGTTAAATGACACTCTTCGGCCCAGCGTTGGATCGGGTGGTCATCGATGCCAAGATTGTAATTGTAAGCGTAAGTGCTCAAAAAGCCCTCGTCATTATGATTTACCAAGCTGCCCGGAGTTCTTCCGAGGTAGAAATCATCCATCCTCTTCGCTCCTTGGTAAGCTTTGGCGAGGCCATCCAAATCCTGAGTGGCCTGATACCAGTCCCACAAAGCGTAAAGTGGTGTGGGAACGGGCGATCCACAGTAAATCATGGGGAAATCATGTTTCTCATCCGCCATGAAGTAGGTGGCTTGTTGCAAGGCCAAGTTGGGATCGATTGTGGCGAGTCCCACCGCCGCCAAGCCTCCATCCCACGAATAGGGGATTGGAAAGTATTTTGCAGGAACGTAATAGGGGGATGGTTTTCCGAATAGGCGCAAGGGGTAGTTGACATTGAACAACAGGACATCCGCCATGCGCGCAGCCAATTCAGCGTAAGGACGTTCGAGTGGTGCCGGGGCAGGGGTGGATTCCCGTTTTGTCGCGTCCCCGGCAGCGCCATCCCAGGAAATCGTGAAGGATATGGTTCGCTCCGACTTTGGCGCGACGGTGACAGCAGCGCTCTCCATGGCGCCCCAAGGAGAAACGGTCGGATCGCACAGCAATCGCGCTGGCGCCAAGTGCATGCGATGGCGCAA
>CAIRGO010000259.1 GCA_903878115.1 Akkermansiaceae bacterium
GCATCGACATCGGGACCCGTGATTTCCATGATCGGTCCAGTGAACTTGGCAGCAAAGCGGTTCAAGGTGGTGCGAAGTTGGCCCAGATATTTCACGCTCGCACCATCCTGCTCCCTGATCTTGATCAACTCTGCCACCGCCTCGGGCACAGTGGCGCGTCGGACGATGTTGCCGAAGATCTTGTTGTATTCTGCGGCCATCACGGACAGTGATTCATCACCAGCGACATTGCGGGCTCTCACGTAATCCTCCACGGCTGCATACAGTGGGATTCCGAGTTTTTCGAGAAGCGCCTCTGCTGCTTTGAACGTATCGCGCTCGTGCGGCTTGAGGTCTGTCACATGCTGCATGCCTGACTGAATTCGCTGCGCCACGAATAATACCATTTAACTAGTTATATTGTCGCAACTCGTTTTTCCATATAGCGTTTAGTTCAGAGAGAAGGTAGCCTTTTCCAATCAACCGAGTTACGCGTTTGGTATCTTCCCAATAGGGCTTAATCCGTTCGGTAATCTTTTCTTCAAGCTCATCGAGATCCTTCCAATCTCGGTTGCATATCCCGTCCTTGACGATGTCCCAGAGTTTTTCCACTGGATTGAGTTCGGGACTGTAGGCGGGAAGTGTGATGATTTTAATATTCTCGGGTAATGGCTCTTCGTCCTTTTTGTGGTGGAAGCCGGCACCATCTCCAATCACTATGTGAGTCGCTTGCGGATCATGGGCGGAGATTTGCCTCAGAAATTCTATGTCCCATTCCTTGTTGAGACTCGGAGTGAAGAGGAATTCACTACCACTGCCACCGACTTCTAATGCTCCGTAAAGATACCCGTTCTGATAACGCCGCCGCGATGGAGCTATGGCTCTGATGCCGCGCAGGCACCACATTTTGCGAGTGAGGGGGTGAAGCCCGTAACGCATTTCGTCATATACCCATAGCCTCACGGGAGTGTTGGCTGGTATGCCGATTTCTTCCATCTTATCAGCGAGAGTTGCGCGGAAAGCCGCTTCGGCTGCGGGGTCTTTTTGTGGGTTGCACGGGCGGGTCGCTTTGAGCCGCCCTGCGCACTTTCCCAAGTATTTATAAATGGTAGCTTCTTTCATATCGCCAAGATCAAACTTGGAGCCGAGCCAGTTCCAAGCATCGCGGGCGGTGCGCCACTTGCCTTTCGCAAGTTCAGCAACCATGGCTGTTTCCATTTCGGCAGTGAGGCGGCTTTTTGGTCCATTACCCTTGTTTTTCGTGAGAAGGCCCTCAATGCCGCCTGTGCGAAATCGATTGATCCAGGTCTGAATCGTGGCTTGGCTGCGTCCGAGGTCATCGGCAACTTTTTGCGTGTCTGTGCCTTCCATTGTTAGCTTGATGGCGAGCATGCGTTCCCGCTGCCATCCTGAGGCTTCACTTTTGAGTCGGGTGAGAAGCTCAGCGCCTACTCCTTGTTGATCGATTTTTTGACGCGGTCTGGACATGCATGACTATTGCAGACTTTAACAATTCCGACAAGGTAATTATTTAAATGGTATAA
>CAIRGO010000260.1 GCA_903878115.1 Akkermansiaceae bacterium
ATCATTTAAAAAAAGGCGCGTTAATTTACTTGGAAGGCCATTTGCAAACCCGCAAATGGGTCGGTAAGGACAGCATAGAAAGACACACGACAGAAATCGTCGGCGATGAGCTACGTGTATTACAACGCGCCAACGAAAACAAATTACAGCTCACCGTGCACGACGATCCTCCAGTGGAAAATATTTTTCGACAAGAGATTGGCTCGCGACCGCCAGTAGCTGATACGCACACTAATGGAACTCCAGCCGCATGAAAGGCACACAGTGTTTCCACCTCTTACTGAGTACCTCAGCCTCGGAGCTAAATCCACATGCGCGCCATCAACAATTCGTCTGTTACTTCTACGGATAACCCGAATCAAAAAGAAGTTTCATTAAATACGACACCAACATTTGTTTACCTGTATGACAAGGAGATTGATCCCAATTCCATTAAATTTTGTACGCGAATAGCAAAAATCAGTCACCTCCAAAACCATGTCCTTGAATTCGGTACAGCAAAAAATACCATCACCGCAGTTCACCATCACCTTAGAACAACCAGCAAGCAATCTAGTCACCTCATGCTGAATGTCCACGGGCGTAGTAACGGTAGCAAGGGACAACGCAGCCATCGGTTTGTCGCAGGCAGCAGCGAGAGGCGTGAATTTTTTACCAAGCAGTGGCTGGAAAAACTGCTTTGCCCATCAGCAGAAGCCATCAACTCAGAAACAATCCCTTTCGTTCATGTCTTGAGTTGTCGTTCCAAAGCATTAGCGGAAGAAATCAAACCCGGTACGCCACTCTGGAAATCGGGTTGGTTCATTTTGTATTCCAGCACAAAAGTCACCTCAGTCAATCATTTCGGTGCGTCATTAGAGGTCATGGCGAGCTATTTACAACTGTGCGAATCGAATGATGTACAAGCTCATCCTTTGACCTTGTTTTATCTGGCCGGCTTAGCACGGGGTGATTGCATGACGCTACTTGGCGGCGATCTGCAACAGCCTTTAACTCTACATGCACCCAAATCTCAGCGCGATCTAGAGCGCACAGAATCCATCAAATTATGTGAAGGCAACACACTAGATAAGGCTCGGCTACTGTTAGCTGGTATTGAGCTGAGTTCACACGAAAGCTCTTTATTGCCTGACCCTAACGATGATTTTCTAATCGCTCAACTGCTGGCTACGCGCATTGAGCGAGGCGATATGGTTGCCGTCAAAAAAATCGTTAAAGACAATCCAAAACTACTCAACCATCATCAGGTAGTAGGTACTTTGCCCTTAGCCACTATCGTCAAAAATAATGATCCTGAGCAGATGAAATGGATGTTAAATCAGGGCGCCAACATCAACGCCACCGATAGTGACGGTTACTCTTTATTGTTCTTTGCGCTCGAATTTCAAAATACGAGTATGTTGGAATTCTTATTAAGTAATGGAGCCAACCCCAATTGCCCAAACCATGAATCAATCACACCCCTCATAGCCGCAATAGCAAACGGCCGGACTAAAGCTGCCGAATTATTAATTAAATACGGTGCTGATTTGACGTGGACAGATGAAGGCGATACTGCACTAACGCTGGCAGTGAGTGAAGGACAACTCAGCGTTGTGAGCTGCATACTTGAACACAGCACGGATCGCGGTACCGGCTTATCTGCGCAACTGGTCCAACAAGCCCGAAGTAATGGACAAGAAGAAATCGCACTGCTCTTAGAGCAGGCATTACAAAAACGACCTGCCTGGAAAAATTAATTTAGCTCGACAGAGCCCACATAAATCAAACTCACCGCCACATCCATTACACTATCCGCACATAAATTCTTATAACAATAGCGGAGACTACGATGGACGTTTTAATTACCGGCGGCGCAGGCTTTTTGGGTGTAAAGCTTGCAAAAA
>CAIRGO010000261.1 GCA_903878115.1 Akkermansiaceae bacterium
AGCGTAGGCGAGCGCGGCGGGATGCAGCTTGCCGGTATCTGCGGAGTCGATCACGGAGTCGGGTAAGTTACGCCAACCATCGTTATCCTTGCTAGAGGGCGTGGTGAAAACTTCTGTGAAAGGCGACCAATCGAGCATCTCGCGCATGCGTGCAGAGGCATCGGCCTTCAGTACCGGATCGAGCGGCGTTTCTTTGTTGTCGGCGGCGGCCAGTGCTGCGGTGACTTTTTCCAAGAATAACCCGAATTCTGCCTCTACGTTTTCCTTTTGCGGCAGGGCGAGTGCGTGTTTGAGTTGATTGTAGGAAAAAAGGTTCCGCGTGAGTCGTATCAACGCTTTCTCATAGGCACTGCGCGCCTGTGCATCGATTTTTTCGATTCTTGCCGCTTCTTTTTGTAGAGCGGGAAAGGAGGGTTTTAGTTGTTCGAAAGAAAAACTTTTCTCGCTGCCACGAGTGAGATCAGTGAGGCCGAGCAAGTCATCGTGATGGATGAGAAAAATTTTCCGCGTGTCCGCCAGTGCGGGCTTGAATGCTAGTTCTGCGAGCCATGCAGAGGGCGTGGCGGGTGCGTTTTTGCCGGACACACTTTGTTTCGCATGGATCGATAGCAGGTTGTTGCGCGCGAGGGAATCGAGCGGCTGCACACGGCCGTTTGCGATCACTGGTAGGGTGCCGAAGTCTTGAAAATCGAAGCTCTCGGATTGCTGCATGCCACGGAATGCATTTGAGGCGAGGTAAACGAGACATAGCGCAGGCAGCAACCATGCGAGATAATTTCGGGAAGAAAATGTCATGGCGGCAGGATGGTTTTACGGCGCGCTATCGCCTTGAAAAGATGCGAACAAAATACCCATAGCAAACCGACAGTAACCATCACACAGGAAATGTAGGGCAGTGTCCAGGCAGGGTTTTTCACGACTTGTAGAATGGCAGTCGTGTCATTGTTTGCGAAACCAGCTTGATAAATTGTTAGCCCCTGATAGCGCAGCGGATGGTTCATGTAGATGAGATCCTCGCGATCCTCACCAGTAGCGGGGTTCAGCAAGCGGATTTTGCTAGAGAAATTTTTCGGGACATCCGTGCCAAGGTAGCGGTCGTGGCTAAAGTCGAGCAGTTTAATGGAGAACGAATGATAAAGTCGCGCTTCGCGGATCGATATCTTCCAGTTTTTTCCACCAGTCGATATGGATTGAGCGTCGATCATCACGTTAGACAGTAACAAGCGCTTCAGTGGCTCTGCTCCATCGGTGATGACACTCACGAAGCTGGCTGCGAGGTCGCGCCGATCCATGGAAGTTTCTCGTGGTTTCCTGCGCACTGCATAGCCGATCCCCGATCCGTCGGTGGCACGCATGGGATCAAATTTTTCACCCGCTTCCTTCTCCTCGACGATTTCGGCGTTCTCAAAATGGCGATCGATTCGCAGCGTGAAACCATCGAAGGGATATGCTACGCCGTCCTTGAGTCGGCTCTGCGGAATCGCGTGGACTGTTTCCATGCCATCGCCAGTGGTCTCGATTACGGCCAGTTCTACCTCGCGGGGGACGGTGGAGTAGTTTACGATTTGGCCTTCGTTCACAGTCATCTGTGCCTCCTTGGCAAGCAAGCCAGTGAAAATTTCGCTGATTAGCATGAGCAAGATGCCTGAGTGAATCAGCAGCATACCTGCTTTGCCTTTTTTCAACTGGAAACGCGAACCATGCGCAGCTAGCAGATTCACAATGAGCAGACCACCTAACAACGATCCGCCGGGCAACGGTATGGGAAACTCTTTTTCCCCAGGAAATACATCCCACCATGCGATCCACGAGCGGAAAAACTGCTCCACCACTTCATGGATGCCCAGATGAACTTGCGACACTGTAGCGATGAAAATCAATACCATCGAGTAGCCCAACAGAGAAACTGTTAGACGCAGCGAACTCAGAAATTTTCCCACTTTTCTTATCATGAAGGGCATCATCAAGGGAAAGTTGCAGAGCGAGAGAATTGTTCGAATTTTTCACGGTTGGCCTCCACGAGCGAGGCCTCGCCAGTGATTTTGAAAAACCACGCGGTGCCATTTGATTTTAAAATTGCAGCGGAAATCGCGGCCTTTTTTCCATCGAGCACGGGACCTTCGCTGACCATGTGAGTGATGAAAATTTTTCCTGCTGAGCCATCCATCTCCACGCCGAGTGCAGGATCATCAGCGGAAGCAAGTGGGGGAAGTTGAATCTGTCCACGCCAACGGTTCACGTTATCCAGTAAGCTGCCAGAATTTCCGGATAAAGGAATAACGGATACATCGGCCGACGCACCGTCTGCATTTTTCACTGCGAAGCTTGCGACACGCATCGAACTAGTTTGGCCAGGCTCCCAGCCATCGGGAGCAATCACTTTGATCTTCGGTTGCGAGGGTGGGGGAGCAGGGCTTTGCTCAGCACTACCACCATTGACGCGAACGCTTTTTAGGAATGCTGTAAAGACTGCTGTTCCGCTTTCGCGCAGCTTCGAAGTGGGTCCTGTGAGTTTGAAATACCATGTTTCCGTTCCCAGCGGCAGCACGGCGGCGAAGATGCCCTCCGCATCGGGTGCGGCGGTGTCGTAGGTAAGATTAAATAAAAGCATCTGATGCTTGCTGTTTGTCACCGACATGGGTTGTCCGATGATTTTATCTTCCGCCATGGGTGGTAAATTTACCTGTCCACGCCAGCGGTTCACATTGCCTGCCAAGCCGCCGCCATCTCCGCCGAGTTGGGAAACTGTGAGGCGTCCCAGATCGGGAATCGTGTAGTCAGCCGTGAGGAATTGCCCTGCCTTCGCCTTATTCCAAGTCGGCGAGGCCTCCCACGAAACGGCAAGCTCACTTTTTTCTGATGCAGGAGGGACTTCTTTCGCTGCGGATATTTCAGACTCCTTCTCCGCAGCCACTCGGTATGTGCGGACAGGTTCTTTGCAGGCCTCCAATAGGAGGCAAAGTGGCAGCAAAGAAATGGCACGTTTCATCATAGCGACACGATACAGCCACAGTCCGCCATGTTTTACAAGAGTAGAAAAAACAACACGATCATGCTCATTCTGTTGCCTATTATAACAATTTCCCAAACAAACTATGATTTTATGTGCACCTTCACACGCAGCATCCATATCCCACGTTGCAACGCAACGTCTGATAAAAGCCCATGATGAAATCGTGGGTATCTCATCCGCACAAAAACTCATGCGTTGCAACGCAACGCCTCATAGTCCTAGATGTAAATTAGACGTGCTAATCCCAAAGATATTTTTCATCTATCTCTATCCCGTTCTTTTTCAATATCTCCCGATATTCTTCTTGAAAACTATACCCACGATGATGCTCTTCTTGCTCATCGATGTAAGAAATCAAAGCCTCGCGATGCGTGAAACTAATGGAAAAAACACCAAAGCCAATTTGCCATGAAAAACCATGATGCTCCTGGCCCTGTTCTTTGATCCATACTGATGAGGTCGTCTTGATTTTTTTGATGAAATCTGAAATTGTAATAGTGCGAGAAAGAGAAATGGCAAGATGCACATGATCTTCCACACCACCGATTCGATAGACATCACATCCCATATCACGCCCCACTTCTGCCATGTATTCATATAGCTTCAAGCGGATGGAAGACGTGATCGTTCTCTCACGATTTTTCGTTGAGAAAATTACATGCAAAATAATTTTAGCGAGCGAGTGTGCCATGCGTATATCCTAACACATCATGCAACCCGACCTATCAGGCGTTACGTTGCAACGCGGGAAATTCTTTTTCTTTGCCACCCACGATTTCATCGTGGGCTTTTATCAGGCGTTCCGTTGGAACGCAAAAACGTATATCCAACTACGCGCCTCAGAAAAAACTCTGATATAGCAATCGCGTGAGGCAAAACCTTTTACGCGACACACGACTTTTCGAAATTTTCCTTGTAATTGCAGCAAATATCGTGTGTTCTACCAAAGTCAACCCCGCCTGATATCACATTGCGGGATACTACTAATAAATACTGTTCGTTGAAGATTAAAGATGAAGATTCCAGACGAGCTCTTCGATCTAATCAATGAGGGCATCTGGCCCGAGAACGAAGCCGCGTCGTTATCCCAGAATCTGAAGTCGGTGATTCCACCTGAGAGGATTCGTGAGTTTGCCCCGGAGGAAGAGCGGTTGTATCTCTACCCACCCCCATTTCACACTGCCCAGGACGAGATAGACGCTGAAGCAGACAGTTTTTGGCTACATCCTATGTCGGCGGTCGACGAGATCGATCCGAGGAGGTCCTTGATCATTGGCGACTTCGGATTGGGATCTGACGCGGCGATCATATTGGACTACCGCCATGATCCGCAATATCCACGAATTTTGCGCCTTCGATGGTCCTCGGAAGGCAACCACTGGGTCGAGTGCGCTAAGACATTTTCCGAATTTGCTTCCCATCTCCGCGATACAAAAACACAAACCGAACAAGATATTGGTGGCAACGGCGGGTAACGTCTCTCGTTCGCTTCGCTCTGGACGTCCGAACTCCGCCGCGCCACACTTTTGACATTACTAAAACCCCTAAGCTACCTAGCTTTTACTTCGTTGCACCTGCGGCAGCTTTTTCAGCTGCGGCAGCTTTTTCCGCAGCGGCTTTGGCCCTGGCTTCTGCTGCTTTTTTGGCTGCTTCGGCGGCTTGTGTTTCGAGTGCGACCCAAGATTCCTTGGCTTTTGCCAATTCTGCATCGTTCAGCCCTAACGCCTTGAGCACCCCGGTGGCCATCAGCTTGTTGCCTTCGCCGTTCATGTGGACGCCATCGCCAGTGAGAACTTTGGTGCCGGGTTTATTTTCGGCCTTGATGCGTTCTTGAAACATCGCGTTAAGATCGGCGAGTGGAATTTTTTTCTCCGTGGCCAATTGGCGCAGAAATTCATTGTAGGGGGCAAGCAATCCATTTTCTTTATTGTCTAATTGCTCCTGAATCACCGTGGCGGTCAAAACCACAGGCTTGATACCCGCCGCGCTGGCTTTTTCGATGATCTCGGTGATGTTCTTTTTGTAGGTTCCGCGCTCGGCGACTTTGGCATCGTACGTTCCGCTCTTCAGCATCGCATCGTCCAACGGGACACCGCGTCCGCCATGCCACACATCATTCACTCCGCAGCTCAAGGTCATCCACTGGGGTTTCTTGCTCAACACATCCTTTTCCAAACGGGCCAACATTTGATCGGATTTGTGCCCGCTGATACCCGCAGGCACAGCTTCGGCATGAACGCCGTTGGCTTCTAGTCCTGCCATCACCAATCGCACATAACCAGCGGGATTTCCCCAGCCACCTTGGGTGATGGAGTCACCAAGGAACGCAATTTTTTCACCGTTTTTGACAGCGATTTCAGCGGAGAGTTGAGAGAGACCAAAGCTGAGGAAAACAGTGGTGGATAGGGCACAATGGCGGAGAAATGTCGTTTGTTTCATAGATTGATAAAATTAGCGTAGCGATACCTATACGAAGCGAGCTATTCATCCCTATCATTGAATGCAAAAACAAATCTTTAAGCACATGACTTATATTATGATGCTCCAGCCACTTTGTGCAGTTCATGTTAGTATGTTTCAACTTTTACACGTGTCATTTTTGTCTAACACGGAATTTGATTAGTTTGCAGATAAATTGATCATTTCTTATTGGATTTCGAAGTCGGCTGGTGTATCATTTTGAAAACGATGAAACGTAAACATGAAGAGCACCGTTGACCGCAGTGACTCCGAAGTCACCACCCTGCAACAGATCATGAAAACAAAATTACATTCCACATTTACCCTCCTATTCGCAGCCGCCGTCTTGTTGCCTTCTTGTAATGCCAAATACGACATGGTGACATTCAATGCCGCTGGCACTATGCCCGCTACCAAAGTAACCGTTCCCAGTGTCGATATCGATACCAACGTTTCCGCAGGAATGTTTGGTGGCGACATCAAAAGCAAAAAACCTTATGACATTCACGCCTTCTACACCGATTCTACATTAACCATCGCCTCCGCAGAGTTCACGAAAGTGACAGTGACCTATGCCGATGGCACGGTAGATCCAGGAATCGCCGCGCTCAAGCTTCCCATGCGCGTCCAACACTACTATAACGAAGAAACCCGATTTGTCACTGACGGCACTTCAGTCATCGACAAGTCGCGGAGAATCCAAGCAGAGTTTCCCAAAACGATCACCCGCGACGAAGCCTTCACACTTCAGATCGAGGGCAAATTCACCAAAGACAACGGCACGATCATCCCGTTCAAGATCAAGGAAAAATACACCCTTTCCCATGAGAAAAAAACAGAATCCTGGGTGGATTTTGTCAGTGGGATCTGATAGGTTGGAAAAAACATGCACAGAGCAATTCGCTTGTAATATCATTTTTCAGAGACTAATCATAGTATCAAAAAGCATTCACAAGATCACCACCACATCATCATGAAAACCAAATCATACGTCCTATTTTCCATCTTCACTCTGCTGTCCTCCTGCATTACGCGATATGACAGGGCGGAATTCGATCCTGTCAGAGATAAGAACTACGCCCAAACAGGAACACCTAGCACCTACATCAACACCAATGACACCTCGGGCTGGAATGGCTTTATCAAGAGCACCAAGCCATACGACATCTGGCTTCACTACCCCAACGCTCATCCTGAGACCGCGGCCTACATCGAATCCGTTGTGCTGACGAAGTTCACCGTGACCTATGCCGATGGCACCGTAGATCCCGGCACGAAAGCGCTCAATCTCCCCATGCGTATCAAAACATTTGTTTATCAGGGCCCCGACAGGAATCCCGACGGCTCCATCAATCACTCGAAAGATCGTAGAATCGAGAAAGAAATCATCGGCGTCGTTTCTCGCGATGAGCCCTTCACCCTCCAGATTGAGGGGCGCTTTACCAAATACAGCGGCACTACCATCCCTTTCAAAATCAAGACAAAATACAACATGCAATGGGACCGACGAATCGATATCGTGACACTATTTGACATCATCGCGAACATCTAAGTCACTAGATAATTGGCGCATACCATGCTCCCTGAGTTAGAGCACCCGCCACAGCGCACAAAATCAAATTCAAGGTACTTTCCCATGGATCATCATTTGCCTCAGGAGCAATCTTTCTGCTCGATGTTTCTCCTACTTTTCAGATTTATTTTCGTTTTTTCTATCCCATGTCGGTTTTCCCGCCCGTCATGCGCGTATATGGTTGTCATGAAAAAATATATCATCACATTAGTCGTTGCCGCTACGTCGGTTGTTCACACACAGGCTGCCGAACTCGCAAGCCAATTGCTGGGCTATTGGCAGCCCGATATCGAAAAAAACCAAGCGCTTGCCAAAAAGGAGAATCGCGAGATTGACCCAGCGGAGCAGGCCATGATGGGCAATTTGGTTTTTGAATTCCAAAAGGACACAATGATCTGCCACGGCCCTCCGGGGCATGCATCCGACGAGCCAGCCGTTCCCTACAAGGTCAAAGGGGAAGACAAAGCCGCGAATTCGCTCACTCTCAGCGTTGAGGGCGAGGAAATGAAGATCAGATTCGACAACGGACAGATGGCAATGAAGGACCCGGAGAACGGCTGGATCAACTGCAAGCGCATCAGCAAGGAGGACTTTGCAAAACGCGAGGGCGGGGGAGACCAGACCCAAGGGGAGGACAGCGACAAAACCCCAGCAGCAGGGAAACTCGAAGATATTACCGCACAACCGATCCCCGACAAGCCTGCAGCAGGTAAGGTTCATGGAAAAATATTCAAGATGGAGAGTGCCACCTTGGAAGAAGGCTGCTTGAAATTGTGGCAGGGTGAAGGCTTTTCCACCCACCTAGAACAGTTTGAGATCGATCTTTCTCCCAAGAATGTTGAGAATTTTTCGGGAAAGACATTTGCTGTGGAACTGAATCAGAAGGCCGGCATTCAGATCACGATAGCCTATTCGGGGGCAGGGAAAGGATCGATCAAGACCAGCACATACATGAAGAATTACACGATGAAACTGGAATTCGGCACCGCAAAGGATGGCAAGATCCCTGGCAAGATTCACCTTCGCCTTCCGGATGAGATGCGAAGTTTTGTCTTGGGCACCTTTGAAGCTGAAATGAAATAGTATCATCGATGCCACTATGCAGAACCATCAACCAGAAAACGCAGAATGGGCCAAGCAAAACGGCTACGAGTATCACGCTGAGAAAGCAGAAGATTGCTTGGATCATGTTCTCGGAATCTTTCGAAAAAGGCCGTTTGAAATTTACGATCTTCGGTTCACACGGCACAACCATGATGGCTATTATTATGTTTGGAAGACGATCGTGGTGATTCCCACCGCAGGACTGAGCCTCCCGAACTTCGATCTTATGCCGCGGCGCGAAACGGGGGGAATGAATTTCCTCGGCATCAAGGGCCTGGATCTGAAGCTGGCCGCATCCGCCCCAATTGATGAGCGGCAATTGGTCGCTGCGTTCAACAAGAACTACAGCCTCTTCGGCGGAGGCGCTCGCAAGGCCATGGAGGCATCGATCAAATCCGACCATCATCTGGTTCCCAGCCTTGAAGAAGTAGCTTCGATCTGCAAACCCAGCGTCCTGTGCTTCCTGTCCACCGCCGTCACAGGATGCATTGAGGTGCAGGACGGGCATCTGACACTCCATGCTCCAGAAACCCGGATCACCAGACCGGGCATAAGCCACACAATCCTAAAGGGCAGCGAACGCGAAAGCCTGCTGACCATCGCTAATGATTTACTTGATATGCTTGCGAACGCTGCGAGCGAGGCACCGCTGCAGTCACTGACCCTAGAGAACACATTCCGCCCCGCCCAATTTCTCGGCACCTTCATCGGAATAGCTCTCGGTTTTTTTGTCGGACTTTTTGCGAGCATCATTCTATTCATCATATACAAAGGTGACTATATCTATTTGCTGCCTCTACCCCTATTGGGCGGAGTCGTCCTCGGTCGTTTCATTGGTAACCTGCTGACAAGGGCCAGATGATTTGCTCTTTTTGAGTTGTCCTTTTTTCAAAAAATCGCAATCTTAGGTTACCATCAAAATTATCAATTTCGCAATGAGTCATCAACGATAAAAATGATGTATGAATAGAAAATTCCAATTTGCGATGCTCCGCTGAACGTGATAACTTATCACCAATGAACCAATTCCTTACAAAGACGTCCGACCAGAAGCATAATAACAGTATTTGGCTGTGGAGTCTTGGTGGCTTCGTGATCGCCGCATTCATTGGATGCGCTGATATCTTACCAGATTTTTTCAGGCGGCTGCATGCTGCTGCAACTGGCGGCGTTGGTGAGTCTGCACTCTGGGATGAACCCCTATTTTACATGGCGATCATCGGAATTCCGTCAGGCTTGGTTGGTGCTGTGATTGCTGTCTTAATAGCGTTTGTGTTTCGCCGACTCAGCAAAAAAAGATGAAAACCATTTTAAGCGCTACAATGCAACACACCATAAAAGCCACACTCATTCTGGCCGTCATTGCGTTAGCCAGTTGTTCGCAAAAGAAGTCACGCGACTTCTTTGCCAAAGGCGGGATTACCATCGGTGCTCCTGCTGCACTTGGGTCCGGATCATACAAGATACCGATTGAATTCGAGACGGAGATCGTACATTCGGGCCAGTGGATCGACACGGTCGATGCCGATGCTTCAGGGGCTGACATTCTCTTAACCGCGAGCTTTACCAGTTCCAACGGCAAAAGCGGCTATCCGGGGTATATCGAAGTCAAGGGGATTTCGCCGGGGACTTACTCTATCAAATATCGAGACCCAGATGGCACCGTTCATACCCTTGGGCGGGCAATTCTTCCTTGAGAACAAACCTAATGACGCTCCACAGGGGGAAAAGATTTTTTTGAATTCGCCCTGAGGTTTTCTGCGAACTTCCCGTTGCAATCGATACTTTTTATCTTAAATTCAAAAAACATGAAGTTCTCACACGCTGTTCCACCCGTGCTTGCGCTGATCATCGCTGCGGCATGGCTCGCCTACCTGCGTGGCTCAAATAGCGCTCTGGAGCAGGATAATCTTTCTCTTGAGAAAAAGATCGCGGTATTCCGCAATTCCTCTTTTTTCCAGAATGAAAGCGCTAATACCGAGGCGATGCGCAGCAGGGTGAAGCGCGAAAGAAAATCATCGGAAATGGAAAGTAAGTCCTCCGGCGATTGGGTGGGCACCTCCAGGGATTGGAACGCAATCGTCCTATTTAACAACAACGAGGGGGTGAGATTTAATCTCACAGCGGCCTGTAGAAGGCTCGAAACGCTGGCTTCCGAAATGAGTGGAGACGAACTCGCACGAGCCTATACGCAAATGGCCTCACTCCCTGTGGATGCACTATTTCGTAATTACCTTGAATCGTTGATGCTGGATCAGCTCAAAGAGAAAAACCCCGAGTTTGCGTTCAGCCAACTCCTTGCCAAATGCCAGAATGAAGATACTGGTCCGATCAAGATGGGCGATTTCGATGAATGGCTCGCGAGAGATCCCGCCGCCGCCTCTACTTGGTATCAGAGCCAGATCGCCGCGAATGTCTTCGATAAGACCCTTGACGGAAAAACTCCCAACTTTGTGCCTTTTGAAGCGGCATTTATCATGTCTTTGCTCGCATCGGATCCGGCTGCCGCTGAGCAACGCATGAACAATATTCCACAAGATCTGCGCGCCAGTTTGGGTGCGTATGTGTGGGACGTTCCCAAAGAGAATAGCAAGGCCTTCGTTGACCTGCTTCGCAAATCAATGCCGATGGAGGAATACATGGCCATACTCAG
>CAIRGO010000262.1 GCA_903878115.1 Akkermansiaceae bacterium
CTGTTTGCGTGACGAGTATCTACGCATCGAAATTCCAGCAAGCATCGCCTGCGGCTGCAAGTATTTTGTGTATAAAGATCAGGGTTTCAACCCACGGACGCAGAATCAAAAGCCTCAAGTGTCGCGTAGCGACACAGGAATGGATTGTTGATGAGTTAAATCATAGCATCTCACTTCTTCCCCCCCCAGCATCTCCACCAACTTCGCCACTTCAGGGCGGCGTTGTATGTTACGCCCTTTCAGGTCTTTGCATTCTTGTTGGGTGTCATCCCAGCACGATGCGCTGGGCTTTCGAGTTGTTGCACCTTTGGTGCGCAAAGGCGAAGGGGATGATTTTTACGATGCAAAGTGACAGTCATTTTGCGCGATGCGCTGGGCCATTCATCGATGGCTCTAATTTGTGTAAGATGGGAAGAGATATGATGGCATCAAGGATTCTGTGCGGCGGGGAAAAATGTCGGAAGAAATCATTTGAAAAATGTGGGGAAACGTCGATCATTTGCTCACAAGAACGTCATGAGCTTCAATGATCCATATGATCGTAGCAACAGCCCGAATCGAGTCTGCTGCTATAGTCCGGAGGGGGATGCGTTTTTATCCCATTGTGGGCTTCCGAAGTTGCCGATTCCTAGCCGCGTGATCGTTACGGATGACTACATCGAATTTGATGGTTGGGTGTTTCCGCTTTACAGACTAACCAAGGGTACGTTGCTGTGGATAAGAGAATCAGTTGATCGCTGGATGATCGAGGATGATCGTGAGGAGAACGATAGGTGGGTCAGAGGTTTTGTGGAGGCATTAGAGAAGGCCGCATGCAAAAAATTCACCACTACCGATGATGAGTGAAGATCCCACATCTCGAACATTTTTACCGCTAGGAGCGATCCAGAAAGCGAGTTTGTTGCTGGGAGTTATTAGCATCATCGTGCTGCGCACAGCGGGGTCGCAGACTTTCGTTTTTGCTGTGAGTCTTGGCGTGCTGACGGTATGTTTGCTGCCGTGGTTGTTAGTGTTGCGCAGAAGATTTTGGAAAAAGAGTTTTCCTGAAGGGGGCGGGTGGATGAGCGCTGTCACATGGTCGCTGTGGCTGTCGTTGCTGATTGCTCCGCTGGCGACTGGCGCTTTCTGGTGGTGGACAAAACAATCTCCTGCGGCGGACAATATGGCGGCAATCAGCAAGGCCATTGGCGTGATTGTTGTTGGCATAGGTTCCGTCTATGTCGCCTATGGATTGGCGACCTTGGCATTCTTGGTGCAACTGTGGCGCGATCAATGGTGCAAAAAGTTGACCGGTGTGAGTTTTACGTACTTGTTCCTGTTGTTTGCTACTTTCACTTGGATCATGACGCCTAAAGAACAAAGAACTTCATTCAACAACGCAACGATCCAAGCGATGCCGGCTTCGCAAGCGACGGTGCCAGGTTCGCGGCTCGGGCCTGGTGAGTATTCTCTGATTCTGAACGTCAATGAACGCGAGCGGCGTTATGTGGTCCATGTGCCACCGAGTTACGAGGAAAAACGCCCGATTCCGGTGGTCATCATGTTTCACGGTGGCGGCGGCACTGCCAAGAATGCGATCGAGGAAACCGGGTGGACCGCAAAAGCTGATCAGGCGGGATTTCTTGCCGTTTTCCCTGAAGGCTCGGCTCCTGATCCCTCGCAACCGGGGGATTTTCGGACAAATCCGCAAACATGGAACGATGGCTCGAATCGTTTTTACCCGGAACAAGTGGGCATTGATGATGGCGCATTCACCCGTGCCTTGATCGATGATCTGGAAGTTCGGTTCACGGTTGATGCTCGTCGGGTATTCCTCACTGGATTTTCTAACGGTTCCTCGCTGACCTATCGTCTCGGGGTGGAGCTTTCTGACTGCGTCGCTGCGATTGCCCCTGTGGGATCGAGCGGACTGCGTTTGGCGGATCCGCAGGTATTACAAGGTCCGGTGTCAATGATTTCCCTTCATGGCTTGGATGATAAACTCAATCCGTTCGAAGGTGGCGACGTCAAGATTCTCGCCCGTGGTGAAATTGATCCACGACCGCCGATCACCGAATCCGTGGAACGCTGGGCGAAAATGCTCGCATGTCCCCGTCTGCCCGAAATTATGTTCAACGCCAATGGCGTCAAGGCATTGCGCTATGGTCCCGGCACGAAGGGCTCTGAGATTGTTTTTTACACCATTGAGGATACTGGTCATACTTGGCCAGGTGGCAACAGTTCGCTTCCTGAATGGATCGTAGGAAAAACCACCGAGAAAATCATTGCTACCGAAGTGATTTGGGATTTTTTTGAAAAACATCCCATGCCAGATTGATGCCAATGGATGAGGAGCAAGTGATTATCATTATTAAAGTTTGCAAGAAGATCCCAACCGAAGAAATCTATTTTACATTTTTTCGGCTTGCGTTCTTAAAACTCCTCGCTTAATGTTCCCTTACCACCCCCGCGATCATATGAAAGTTAACGCAAAACCCATCGCCGTCATTGCATTGATGACGCTGAGCTCATGCAGCACGATGAGCCGCCAAATGGCATCCCTGAAAAACATCAGTATGCCAAAAATCCCAAAAATTTCGGCACCGAAAATGCCAGAGGTTAAAAAAGGCGACATTGCACGTTTCTCGTTTTCGGATCTTCTTCCATCGCGCGTTCCGGTGGTTGAGGTGCGAGAGCAAGACCTGAAAAAAATGCAATCTGGCAAGGAAAAAGCTCTTGCGTATCAGCAGTTGCAACGTGGCGGATTTTCCTCATGGTTCGGCTTCCCCGTCGATTTTAAAGAGCCCGCACTTCCGAATGGTGGCATCGACAATCCTGAATTCGGATTGCTTCCTCCAAAACCTGAGTAGGATTAGGGTTCGGCAAAGAATCCTATGCCCAAAAAAACACTACATGCCTTAGTTGGCTCCGATCGGCTTCGAGTCGAGAACACGTGGTTTTCAGGTGCTACACTGTTTATGAATGACCAACCGATCGCAAGAAACAACGGTTTATTCGCAGCGAGTAGTCAAACTCCGCTCATGAGCGCTGAGGCCACGGTAAACGGCTCTAAATCTCAGATTGAGGTCTTTGTTCGGGCAATCTTTACCGTGAAGATTCAGATTCGATTGAATGGAACTATTGTTGCAGGAGAAGAATTGTGATGAAGTCTAGACTGTTTGCCAAAATAAAATGCCGAAATACGAAAATAAAAATTGTACAAGCGTTTGAATTCGTTCAAGCTTTGGCATCTCACGTCCACGCATTACTCCTGATCTTGACTCCTGCACACTCTCTGAGTTTGTGCTCGCC
>CAIRGO010000263.1 GCA_903878115.1 Akkermansiaceae bacterium
AGTGTTCTTCATCGAGCATCTGATGGGCGATTTCCCAATCTGCGGATGTAAGTGCTTGTTTGATTTCAAGTAATCCGCGGTCCGAGTGGGCCGCGCCTGTTTGGAAGTCGTGCTTGTGGATCACAAGTCAAATCCTGCATTTTTGGAGCCTTTTGTTTAGGATTATTTTAATCGCTTCTATAAAAAATGCTTTGTGAGGATCAAACCAATCGCCCTGGCACGGGCCGGAAATAATGGCCCTATTTTTTGGCACTTTCTAAATTTTCAGCAGTGCGGTCAATGCCAGCACGCAAAATCCATGCCTTTTCGCGGTCAGATTTTTCAGCACTTGCAGCTTTCAATGCGCGGCCTAACACCTTGCGCGAATCCTCCGAAACATCATCGCGCACCCGCAATGCCTCACATGTTACTTCATAAATGGCGGCGCAGGCAGCTGTTTCATCGTTGTTGAAAAGTGTCACACCACGATCAATGGCTAACTCAATCAAGCCCATCGAGGACAATGGCTTGGTCTCTTTGATGGCAGGGAGCAGTATTTGATCGATCACATGAATGATTCCGTTAGAAGCCGCGATATCAGCTTTGATCAATGCGGCATTTCCTACCCGCACACGACCATCTTCAAATTGAAACGAAATTTTTGAGCCATACAAACTTTCTCCTGACCCCGCATCTAAGGCTTTTACTAACGTGACTTTCCCTGCGATGACATGATTTTTGAGAATGGCTACGAGCTGGTCCTTGTTTTCGGGCTTGAGCAAAGCGGCTACCGTGCCATCGGGCAATTTCGCAAATGCTTCATCCGTGGGTGCTAATACTGTAAAAGGACCCTCGCCAGCGAGAACATCAGCAAGTCCTGCCGCTTTAGCAGCAGTGAGCAGAGTTTTGAATGATCCAGCGGCCGCAGCGACGTCGACGATGGTATTACCGCCAGCGCCTACTTTTTTTTCGGTTTTTGCTTCATCAGTGGCCTTCACAAATTCAATCTCTAACGCAAAAGCACCCGCTTTTTTGTCTGCTAACGTAAATCCGATCGACGCCAAATCAGCGGGGTCAATTGCCTTATAAGGAAGTTCCTGACCAAATGCTTGTGGCTTGAAATCAGTGAAAGGTATAGTGGTTTCTTTCCATTCCCCCGCCGTGGTAGAAAGATAGGCGCGATAGGAAGTGGCACTCATTTGGTTTGTAACCCGCAAGTCAACCCAATAGGTGCGACCATCACCTTTGGCTTTCACAACAATTGCATTAGCGCCAGCGAAACCGATTTTAGCAGGCTTGGTGCGTATAGAGGCAAATCCTCCATTATTTTCTAACGAAAGTTCCCCTTTGAATAGTAGAGTCCCTTCATCGAGGCGCTCAAACCCTCCCTTAGATACACCGCCCATCACTCCGTCGTTAACGGAAGTCCATGACTCCAGTGAATCATCATTTTTAAAACTAGCTAGGGCTTTTTCACCAGCCTCTAAAGATGTATGAAGTAGTAGCATGCCGATCGCCGAGGCACAGCGTAGCGATAAGTTTCTGGAGAAATGGTTTGAATTTTTCATGTCTTTTATGCGGTTAGCTTTATATTTTTTCTCGGCATATTCGTAGTAAGCTCACAAATAATCGGCCCACGAATTTTCTCAAGACGCTGAAACTAGGCGTATTTTTTCCTTGTGCAAGTAGTCGAAGTAAAATTTTCACTTTTTTTTGCAAATAATCCCCTAATCCGTATCGTCACTAATTTCTCGCATTAACCGCAGAGCTTCGCCATCATCTGCGCATGCGACTTTTTCTACTCGATGGCATGGCGTTGATTTACCGGGCACATTTTGCCTTCATCACCAATCCCATTCGCAATTCGAAGGGGATCAATACCTCGGCACTTTATGGATTTACGAATACACTGCTGACCATCATCGAAAAAGAAAATCCCACACACCTTGGAGTGGCGTTTGATACTCATGCGCCAACGGTTCGTCATATCAAATACCCTGCCTACAAAGCGCAACGCGATGCGACACCAGAGGAGCTACTCGCTGCCATTCCTCACGTGAAGCGCCTCTGCCAAGCGTTTCAAATCCCCGTGCTAGAACTTGATGGCTACGAAGCAGATGATATCATTGGCACACTAGCACATCGCGCTGATCTCACAGGGGATTTCCATACCTACATGGTCACGCCGGATAAAGATTTTGCGCAACTCGTTTCCGCTACCACTTCGATTTGGCGACCAGGGCGCAAGGGCAATGATCATGAAATTCTCGATGTCGCTACGATTTTGAAGAATTGGGAAATTTCTCGCCCCGCTCAAGTCATCGACATTCTCGGCCTTTGGGGCGATGCCTCGGACAACATCCCTGGCGTTCCAGGAGTTGGCGAAAAAACCGCAAAAAAACTCATCGCCGAATGGGATTCGATCGAAAATTTGTTAGCCAACGTTAGCAAAGTCAAAGGCAAGCTCAGCGAAAATCTGAGCACGCATAGCGATCAGGCGTTACTTTCCAAAGATCTCGCCACCATCATTCTCGATGTGCCGATTGTTAGCTCATGGGATGAATTAGTATTGTCGCCTTACCATGAGGCCGACATCAAAACTCTCTTTGCTGAATTTGAATTCCGCACACTTGCCAAGAGAATGTTCAGCGAGAGTCCAGCGACTAGTAAGAGCATAGAGACCACCGAAGAAACGCCTGCCCCGACATTGCAAACCATTCGCGATGTCGCACATAGCTACGAAATTGCCGACACTCCCGAAAAAAAACAACAACTATTCCGCGAACTCGCCAAGCAAACGAGTTTCTGTTTCGATACCGAGACAACATCTCTGGATACTTTTTCCGCATCCATGCTGGGCATCGCTTTTTCATGGGGAAATCATCAGGGATGGTATCTACCTACGATAAACCTAGTAGATATAATCGATGAATTAAGAAAAATTTTCGCGAACGCCGCGGAAAAAATCGGTCATAATCTCAAATACGACCTGCACATTCTCCAGCAACACGGCATTGAGGTGAAGGGCGTATTTTTCGATACCATGCTAGCCCACAGCATGCTGCATCCTGATCAACGGCACACGATGGATCGACTATCTGAGACCTATCTTCAATACACTCCGATCAAGTTTGCTGATATCGCCTCACCGAATCAGACGCCAGTTGCGGACACAGCTAGCGATGATCTTTTCGCCTACGCTGCTGCTCAGCCGATCAATAAAAAAGATCTCAGCGTAGCAAATATTCCGTTAGAAATTCTAGCTGAGTATGCCACCGAAGATGCCGATGTGACATGGCAACTTTCTAGCATTCTGCGCGATGAACTTTTGCAATCAGGACAAGCAACTGTTTTTCACAACATCGAATCGCCGCTATTGCCAGTGCTAGTTCGCATGGAAAATCATGGCATTGCTCTCGATACTGCCGCGTTGTTAGAAATCGGGGCAGAATTGCAAATTGCTATCGATGATCTAACAAAATCAATTCAATTGCACGCCGGCAGCTCATTCAATCTTAACTCGCCCAAGCAACTTGGCGAAATACTTTTCAAACAACTCAACCTCGCAGACAAAGCGAAAAAAACCACCACTGGCCAGTTCAAGACCGATGAAGCCACGTTATCCGCACTCGAAGGCAGCCATCCTATCATTGGTGAAATTTTGCAATACCGCGAAGCCAGCAAACTGAAGTCCACCTACGTCGATTCTTTGCCCACGCATATTCAGAAAAAAACCAATCGTATTCACACCTCATTTCACCAATTGCTCGCCGCCACTGGACGACTCGCTTCCTCGGATCCGAATATTCAAAATATCCCGGTGCGCTCGTCACTCGGAAAAAAAATCCGCAAGGCATTCATCCCCGCCACTGGTTGCACTTTGTTGAGCTGTGACTACTCACAAATCGAGCTCCGCATCATGGCCGCTCTTTCCGGCGACCAAGGCATGATCGATGCCTTTCGCAATAACCTTGATATTCACACCGCCACCGCCGCCAAGGTCTATAAAGTTGCGTTAGAGGATGTCACCAAAGACATGCGCAGCACGGCAAAGATGGTGAACTTCGGCATCATCTACGGCATCTCTGCATTTGGATTGAGTCAACGCCTGGGCATCCCACGCGGTGAAGCAGCCACCATCATCGAAACCTATTTTGAAGAATACCCTGGCATCAAAACATTCATGGATGCCACCATCGCACAAACGCGCGAACAAGGATTCATCGAAACGTTATCTGGTCGTCGTCGTTACTTGCCGGACATCAATTCGGCTAATCAAAACATCCGTGGTAATGCAGAGCGTGCTGCGATCAATACTCCCATCCAGGGCACCGCCGCCGATATGATCAAACTAGCGATGATCCGAGTTGATGAACTACTAGAAACATCGTACAAAAGCAAATTACTGCTGCAAGTGCACGATGAATTAGTCTTCGATCTTGTGCTCGCGGAAGAAGCTGAGATTGTTCCAAAAATTCTCACCATCATGCAGACCGCTTTGCCATTGCCACACGCTGTGCCGATTCTTGTCGAATCTGGGACTGGTCCGAATTGGTTAGCGGCCCATTAATCACAGAAACTCAGCGTTCAAAGGGTCCGCGTTCTTCCACACTGATCACATCATCGGGGAGCAGCAGCATATTTTTTACGGCTTCCTCGCGATAATTGAGTTTTAGCACCTTGCCAGCACGACGGAGAAATAGAGTGTTCCCGCCAAATTCGGTGCGATCACCGGATGCTTGGATCGCGCTCATTAACGTCATATTTTTCTGAAAATCTACTTTGCCAGGTTTTCTCACCTGTCCACCAATGCTCACAAATGTTTGCACTGCTGCCACCGATGCGCCAGTCAGCACCACCGCCTCCACAGCGGGTTTGGTGTAAATGCCGGCTTCTTTATAGGCGCTCTCAATTTTACGTGCGAGCTGCTCACCCGTTAGACCGCGCGCATTCACCGACTCTTCCAAACCAGGAATTCGAATACCTCCTGCTTCACCTAACGTATATTCACCATTCACCTCCGCGCTCTCTGCCGCAGGCACTCCACGCAGACTGATTTTTACCCGATTTCCCGTTGCTAGTCCTTGCGCAGAAACCAACGAAACAGAGAGTCCGACACATAATATGATCATCATTTGTTTGTTCATAACGACCTGATGATAATCACAAAGTTACTTTGTGTCAAAAAGTAACTTTGATTTTTTCTGAGAATACGATTCTCGACAGACTACGTTAGAGTGCGTATAAGTGCCCGATGAAATACGCTTTGAAAGCAAAGTTTTGGAGTTGGGGCGATGATTTTACCATTCGCGATGACCAGGGAAATGATTGTTACCAAGTGAAAGGGCGCATCTTCAGCTTTGGGGACAAGTTAAGCTTTCAAGACATGAACGGAAATGAAATCGCTTTCATCTCGCAGCGCTTGATGTCGTCGGGGCCTACTTATGAAGTGACGCAACCTGGGAAAGAAAACACGGTCATCACCAAAGAATTATTTACTTTCTTCTCCTGCAAATTCCAAGTCGATGGCCCAGGCAATCAGGATTACGAGGCTAGTGGTGACTTGATGGATCACGAATATGAAATATCGCGTTTCGATCATTTGGTGGCGAGAATTTCCAAGCGGTGGTTTTCATTCAATGATTCTTACGGCATTGAAATCGCCGATGACGAAGATCAAGCGTTGCTACTGTGTGCCGCAGTGGTGATCGATATAGTATGCCATGATTCAAAAAAATAATCTTCGCCAGAATATCTCCTAGCATTTGTCGGTGGCGCGTAGGGATTATTCATGCTATCAATATTTTCATTTACACTCATTTGTCAGCGGACGAAACATTGGTGAGTCAATCGCACGCAATCCGTTAGAAATGAATATTTCTTGAGTTATTTTGCTGTTCTGATAATGCATTGCCTATGCCAGAAATAGTTTGTCCGATGTGTGAAATGACCGAAGTATTACTCCACGGTGATCATTACGAATGTGTGACCTGCGGCCATGAATGGAAATGCGCCGAGGAAGCTGATGCACCAACTGCGGCGCGGGTGGTGAAAGATGCTCATGGCAATGTGCTCGCCGATGGTGATATTGTGGCGATGGTGAAGGATTTGAAACTCGGTGGCACCTCGCAAGTGCTGAAAGTTGGAACCAAGTCAAAACCGATTCGACTCGTTGATGGCGACCATGAAATTTCCTGCAAAATGGAAGGACTGACGATTGCATTGAAAGCGATGTATGTGAAAAAGGTGATGAATTAAAATCACACCAGAAAATCACTTGCATACAGGCGCATAGAAACTACACTCGTGTGGGATGGTCTCTTCTCTGATTCACTTCCTTTACTCTCATTTTCATGAAAATCAGCACTCTTCCGCTCATCGCCCTTTTATTTGCTGCCGTATTGAGCACTTCGCAGGGGCAAGAAATGCCCACTTCGCCTGTGGTGCCGGGACTGTATCATAAAAATCCCCTCACTGAAGCGCAAAGCGGGGAAGTATTAATGGCGGAACTTCGCTGTGCTTCATGTCATGAGGGAATGAATGGCGTCGGCATGAAAGCAGCTCCCGATTTAAAAAATGTAGGCGCGCGTTTGCAACTCGATTACATGCAACGCTTCATCGCCGATCCCGCCGCGATGCACTCGGGCACTTCGATGCCTAGTCTATTAACTTCTGAAACCGAAGAAAATCGCCGCATGATTAGCGAATCGATTAGTTACTATTTGCTATCGCTGCAGTCGCCTGCGGCGGAGTCCACGAAACTTTCAGGTCCAGATTGGTCAGATGGCCGAAACTTGTATCAGAGCATTGGCTGCGTGGCCTGCCACTCGCCACGCAACGAGGCCGGAAAAGAAATATCACCCAAAGGCCAAAGTTCTTTAGCTCACATCTCGAAAAAATACCAAGCGGATGGACTTACTGATTTTCTGTTTGAACCACTAAAAGTGCGTCCTTCTGGGCGCATGCCAGACATGAATCTTAGTAAAGGAGAAGCAACTGCCCTGAGCATTTATCTGATGAGTGATGCTGTCGCTACCACACCGCAAAAACCCGAGGTGAAAAATGTCAAGCCAACAGCAGCGCAAGTAGAAGAGGGTAAGAAAAACTTCAAAAAATTCAACTGCGTAGCCTGCCATCAAGTCGATGGACCAGATCTAACAGCTAGCAAATTCGGGCCGCCACTTAGTAAGATTAATTCCGCAAATGGCTGCTTATCTGAGCAACCAAAAACAGCGCCGAATTTCCATTTGGACGCTTCGCAAGTAAAGTCCATCCGCGCCGCTCTAACAGATAGCGCGCCCTCGAATGATGACGATAAAATCAAAATGCGGCTCACGCAATTGAACTGCATTGCCTGCCATCAGCGCGATGACTACGGCGGTGTGCGCCCCGATCTGGATTCCCTTTTTGTATCGACCGAAGCTGCACTAGGAAATGAGGCGCGTATTCCACCACAACTCACGTTAGTAGGAGCAAAATTGCGCCCTGAATGGCTCAATCAAGTGCTGTATGATCGTCAGCGAGTGCGTCCCTACATGACGACTCGCATGCCGCAATTTGGTGAAGCGGCATTGAATGGTCTGCCAGCATTATTTGCCAAAGTTGATCACCTTCCTGCCGTGGATGTTTCTGAGCCAGAAGAAGGGCCGCTGAAAAAAAGCATGAACGAGGGCGCAACGCAATTGCTTGGTGACAAAGGACTGAACTGCATCGCTTGCCATAACTACAACGGCACAGAGTCACCAGGGATGAAGGGGCTTGATTTGATGACAACTTACCAGCGCCTCCAGCCAGCTTGGTTTTTTCAATACATGAAAAACCCTGCTCGTTTCCGCCCGGGCATCATCATGCCTAGTTATTGGCCTGATGGCAAAGCGGTTCAGACCGAGATTCTCAATGGTGATACCGACCTCCAATTACGGGCGCTGATGTTTAATTTTTCGTTAGGAAGATCTGCACGTGACCCATCAGGACTGCGCTCTGCGGAGATCAAATTGACAGTGAAGGATAAAACGCTGATGCACCGCGGGCGCGGGCGCACTGCAGGATTTCGCGGCATTGCAGTAGGCTTGCCTGGTGGGCTCAGCTATGCATTCAATGCGCAAAACGGTGCGATCGCAGCGGTTTGGCAAGGCGACTTCATCAATGTGAATTGGAGACAGCAGGGGGCAGGGGATTTTAATCCGATAGGGAAAGTTGTTAGCCTGCCACAAGATGTTTCTTTCCTACCACTCACTGACCCGAAGGCTCCATGGCCATTACTTCCGGTGACGAGCAAGGAACAACCCGTCAATCCAGACCCTCTCTATCCGAGCAATCATGGCTACAAGTATCTTGGCTACAATCTAGACGCCACGGATACGCCGACCTTTCGTTATCGATCAGGAGACATTTTGATCACAGACTTTTCTGTGTCTACTCCCGTTAAAAATACTCTGCAGCGCACGCTCACATTTTTAGCCGAAGCCCCGCAGACGCTATATTTCCGTGTGCTCACCGGCAAGATTGAATCGGTTTCTTCTACGACATATAAAACAGCTGGTCTGCAACTCACCTTGTCCAAAGGCGAAACTCTTCTGCGTCCATTTGCAGGTAAAGATGGCGAACAAGAACTGTTGATCAAATTGCCTCTCATAAAAGGATCTTCCACTCTCACCATCGGTTACACCTTACAACCATAATGACTATGAATCAGAATTTTTTTCTAACAACTATGGTCGTTGCGTTGGCAACATTCACCACTGCGATTACAGCAGAAGAAGTGGGTGAGCGATGGGGCACAGCTGACCGTGAGCGCGATTACTATCGGATCGTCGAACTGCCCATTCCGCAAACCCAAGTGATGGAAGTGTGCGCATTCACCACACTGCCAGATGGTCGCATCGCTGCGGGAACGCGGCATGGCGAAGTATATTTCATCACGGGTGCCGAGGGCGAAAAACCGCAACCAACTTATGAATTATTCGCCTCGGGGATGGATGAAATTTTTGGACTCGTATGGAAAGACGATGCACTCTACGTCACGCAGACCTGCGAACTGACTCGCGTAAAAGACACGAACAAAGACGGCAAAGCGGATCGTTATGAATGTGTTTCGGATGCGTGGGGATTCGGTACCTATCATGAATATGCGTTCGGTTCAACATTCGACCCAAAGGGGAATCTCTATGTGGCACTTGGTTTATCAAATTCGTATAATTCTTATCAATTACTACGCGGTTGGTGCATGAAAATCACACCAGAGGGGAAAAGCATTCCCATCGCTAGTGGTATGCGCAGCCCCGGTGGCATCGGATTTAATGAGACTGGCGCACTATGTTACATCGAAAGCCAAGGTCCATGGAATTCATCGTGCAGCATTAAGTTCATCAAAGAAGGCGGATTCATGGGGCATCCAGCGAGTTTTAATTGGTATGACTACGCTCCAAACATGGGCAAAGCGCCTCTGCAACCTGAATCGGGAACGCGCATCATTACCGAGAGAAAACGCGTTCCGCAGTTAGATCCGTATGCGGTGATTTTCCCCTACATTCGCATGGGGCGCTCGATCACTGCTTTTACGCTCAATCATACCAAGGGGAAATTTGGTCCATTTGAAAATCAGATGTTCATGGGCGACTACACCCTTTCCTTGATCATGCGTGCTACAACCGAGCAAGTCAACGGCGTCTGGCAAGGTGCCTGTTACCCATTCCGCGAAGGATTATCCACGGGGATTATGAACGTGCAATTTACGTCAGCGGGGCAATTGCTTACTGGCGGCACCAATCGTGGTTGGCCGGTGCGCGGATTGAAACCATATGCCCTCGAGCGTTTGGATTGGACCGGGCGTATGCCATTTGAAATCGAACGCATCACCATCACGCCCGATGGATTTCGCATCGCGTTTACCAAAGCTGTCGATGCAGCTACTGGCAACAATCCTACCTCTTACACAGTGAAAACCTTTACTCACGAATACCACGCTGGTTACGGCGGCCCTGAATTGGATGAGACAATTCCCAAGGCCACAAAAGTAACTCTGGCTGCCGATGGCATGTCTGCGACAATTGTCATGGATGCAATGACAAAGGGACACTGTCATGCATTTGATCTCGGCGCCCTGCGCTCACGCGATGGCGAAGAATTGCTGCATCGCAATGCTTATTATACCGTCAACGAAGTCCCTAACAAATAATTCTAACATTTTTTAGCATGAACGCAGTTTCCATTTTTAATGATGTCATCGGTCCTGTAATGCGTGGACCATCCAGTTCCCATTGCGCGGCAGCATTGCGCATCGGGCGTCTCGCGCGCGACCTCATGGATGGCGAGATCGACGAAGTGTTAGTCGAATTTGATCGTGAGGGATCATTGCCGCTGACACATGAAAGCCAAGGTTCTGACATGGGACTTTTTGGTGGCTTGTTAGGTTGGGAGGCAGACGATGAGCGTCTGCCAGATTCAGGCAAGGCACTCGCAGATGCTGGCGTAGCTTTGAAGATTGTTACTGTCGATGTGGGCGACGAACATCCTAACACGTATCGACTCACCTTGCGCAACAAACTCGAGCAGCATAAACTCATCGCCATTTCCACGGGTGGCGGGATGATGGAAGTGCTCAGTCTTGATGATGTGCCGATGAAAATGGACGGCGGTTATCATGAAACATTAATTTGGCTGCCCAAAGGAGCCAGTTACCAATTTGATGCCGATGAAGTGATCGTGCACGATGCTGGCGAACAGCAAATTGTCCAAGTGAAAGCGGCGGCGTTCGTATCTACCGCAGGGCTGCATCCGATCGCGGTGAAAAAACTTTCGCCCGTATTGCCGGTATCCTCGCGAAAGGACATGCAAGTTCCTTTCACCAGTTGCACAGAAATGCTAGAGCGCGATGGTGTAAAGAACACTCCTTTGTGGCAATTAGCGATCCAATATGAAATGGCTCGTGGTAATTTTTCCGAGCGTGAGGTGATCGATAAGATGATCAACATCGTGCGCATTCTCCGAAAATCTATTGCCATCGGCATTAACGGCACCAGTTATGAAGATCGAGTTCTCGGTCATCAAAGCGGAAAATTTCAACAGCTGATGCAGGCCAATCGACTGCTCGATGGTGGCGCGCTCAACCGCATCGTGCTTTACGTCACTGCGTTGATGGAAGTGAAAAGCTCGATGGGAGTAATCGTCGCAGCCCCCACCGCAGGTGCCTGCGCCGCGCTACCCGGCGCCGTGATCGCCATGGCAGAAGCCATGAATTTAAGCGAAGAAGAAATGGCCAAAGCGATGCTCGCCAGTGGCTTGATCGGCGTCTTCATCGCTACCCGTTGGACATTTGCCGCTGAAGTCGGTGGTTGCCAAGCAGAAGGTGGTTCCGCCGCTTGCATGGCCGCAGCTGCACTGTGCACCATGGCTGGTGGCACATTGAAACAAAGCATTGCCGCCGCATCGATGGCATTTCAATCGATGTTAGGATTGATCTGTGACCCCATCGCCAATCGCGTGGAAGCACCATGTTTGGGAAAAAATGTCATCGCCGCCAGTAATGCACTGTCCTGTGCCAATATGGCATTGGCAGATTTCGATCCACTGATTCCTCTCGATCAAGTTATCGACGCCGCGAAAAATGTTTCCACGATGATGCCACGTGAACATCGTTGCACTTCTCTCGGTGGTTTAGCGATCACGCCCGCCTCGTTAGAGATCGAGCGAGTCCTTGCTGAGCGCAAAGCGAAATCATGCGGGCCTGGTTGCGGCAGTTGTGGTTGATGAATGAATACAGATAGGTCCTATATGGCCTGTAGAACTTATACTGGCGTATAAACCTCCGCGCCGCTCTCTACGAACTCTTTGCTCTTCTCTTCCATGCCTTTGGCGATGGCTTCTTCTTCGGCGATGCCTTGGGCTGCGGCGTATTGGCGCACGTCTTCGCTGATTTTCATCGAGCAAAAATGCGGGCCGCACATGCTGCAGAAGTGCGCCGTTTTGGCGCCGTCTTGTGGGAGAGTTTCATCGTGATAACTGCGGGCGGTGATTGGATCTAACGCAAGATTGAATTGATCTTCCCAACGGAATTCGAAACGCGCTTTGCTGAGGGCATTGTCGCGATACTGTGCGCCGGGATGGCCTTTGGCAAGGTCGGCAGCGTGGGCTGCGAGTTTGTAGGTAATGACGCCTACTTTCACGTCGTCTTTGTTCGGCAAGCCGAGATGCTCTTTCGGCGTGACATAGCAGAGCATGGCGCAACCATACCAACCAATCATCGCGGCACCAATACCGCTGGTGATATGGTCGTAGCCGGGGGCAATGTCCGTGGTCAATGGGCCAAGGGTGTAAAATGGCGCCTCGTGGCACCACTCTAACTGTTTTGCCATGTTTTCCTCGATCATGTGCATTGGCACGTGACCGGGGCCTTCGTTCATCACTTGCACGCCTTTAGCCCAAGCGCGTTTTGTTAGATCACCTTGTACTTCTAATTCGCCAAATTGCGCTTTGTCGTTCGCATCCGCGATCGAGCCAGGGCGCAGACCATCGCCGATGGAGAAGCTGACATCGTAGGCAGCCATGATGTCGCAAATTTCATCCCAATGGGTGTAAAGGAAATTTTCCTTATGATGAGCAAGGCACCATTTTGCCATGATCGATCCACCGCGACTGACGATGCCGGTCATGCGTGAAGCAGTCATCGGCACGAAGCGTAGCAGCACGCCCGCGTGGATGGTGAAGTAATCAACGCCTTGCTCGGCTTGTTCGATGAGAGTATCGCGATAGAGCTCCCACGTTAGGTCCTCGGCTTTGCCGTTGACTTTTTCTAGGGCTTGGTAGATCGGCACGGTGCCGATGGGCACGGGGGAATTGCGTAAAATCCATTCACGTGTCGCATGGATATTTTTTCCCGTAGAAAGATCCATCACGGTGTCAGCTCCCCACTTGGTGGCCCAACGCATTTTTTCCACTTCTTCATCGATACTCGATGCCACAGCAGAGTTGCCGATGTTGGCATTGATTTTTACTAGGAAATTGCGACCAATAATCATCGGCTCACACTCGGGGTGATTGATGTTAAGGGGGATGATCGCGCGACCAGCGGCGACCTCTGAACGCACAAATTCCGCCGTGATTTGTTGGGGAATGCGTTGGGGAAAACGACCGAAAATCGATGGTGTGTAGGGACTATCAGGTAGTTGCGTAGAACCCGCGTGTTGCTTATCGAGATTGTTGCGAACGATGTCTTCCTTTTGCTCAGAAATTTGCGAGCGATACATATTTTCACGGATCGCGATATACTCCATCTCGGGAGTGATAATGCCTTGTTGAGCATACCAAAGCTGCGTCACAGGATGGCCCGCCGACGCACGCAGCGGTTGGCGGCGCTCAGCGGTGAGACCGGGAAACTCGACAAAACGATTGGCTCGCTCGGACTTCGAAGCGAACTCGGCATGTTTTTCCGTTAGGTAGCCATTATCCTGCGGTTGCACGGCACGGCCATCATAGGGCTCCACATCTCCACGTTTGAGTAACCACTCGCGACGCAAGGCTGGCAAGCCTTCTTCCGCAGTGCCGGAGAAATTTTCATCGCCCCATGGACCAGAGCAATCATAAACGCGCACGGGTGCATTTTTCTCGATACGGCCGTTGAACGATTTGGTGTCGGAGAGAGCAATTTCACGCATCGGCACGCGGATGTCCGGATGAATTTCACCACTAACGTAAACCCGCGTCGAGGCTGGGAGAGTCTCGCGTGAAGCATCATGTTTATCGGAACCGTTGGTTTCTTCTGGAGCAATCATGGTGAAAATAAGTTGTTAGTATGTTGTTGTCAGTAGTCAGTAGGATAAAAAATGCCGCACGAGATGGAATCAAGTGCGGCGCAGAAGGAGAGAAAAAAGTTCTGACTTCCTACGTCGGCATGATCCGCATCAGGTTCTAAGGGTTTTCTCCAAGCGTTGGAAATTCTCGATCCGCCGACCCTGCGGATTCCCCTGTCGGCGTGAAAGGTGGCACGTCAGGGCTTCAAGTCAAGGAGAATCGGCAATGCAAAAATGACACACGGACAACTCTCCTGCCATGAAGCAGATATCACTTTCCTTTGGCATGGGATTTTTCGGTTATGGAATCTACTGGCAACGATGGATACTTGCTACGCAGGGAGAGACAGAGTTCGACACGCTCCAATATTGTCATTTTTTTTGACTTGCTCGATTTCCGCATGGAGCGCCTGCGCCGCACTGGCGCTGTGGCGTTGCTGGGGAAAAGTGCGTCTAGCGCGGTTCATGGCAGAAATTCTAGCATCATGCGGATTGGCTCGCAAGAGAATAGATAAGAGACTACGCAATCGGGTCGGGACAGACGGCGCGGCGTTGGCATTTTTGACAAAAATCACCGAGGTAGAGTTGATCGATCCATGCCATCATTTCACGCAGGTGTTCAGCATCTGTTGTTAGAAATCCTGCTTCAAAATTTCGTTTATGAGCATTCTTAGCACCGAGGCCGGCACCGGTGAGATTGGCGGAGCCGATGAAGGCTTTTTTGCCATCGACGATGATGGCTTTGGTGTGAATGCGAGGGCAAAGAATTCGTTCAAATTGGTGGCTATTGATCAAATTCGGATATCGGTCAAAGTCTGCTCGGAAACTTGGTCCTGGCTCTTTGGCATGCATCAAGCGAATGCTAACGCCATCATCGATCAGATCAGATAGTATTTCTAACAAAGGGACAAATTTTTTCCCTTTCGGCACATGAAGATCTTTGATGTCTGCGGTGACGATCCATAGAAATTTTTTTGCCTGAGGCAATAGTTCAACGATGACTTTTTGATAGATTTCTTCGTTGAGCAATAATTTCATATCATCCCTAGCGGAAAATTATTCAGCCCGGGAAAGAATGGGGAGCCCGCGTTGCAATAAGGCCTTGTCGACGGCATCTGATGTAAGCTCATCAAGGTAAATGACTAATTCTTCGTCAAGAAATTCAATGCTGTGCGAAGCCACGCCTAGGGGTGGTTTTTTGAAAGCATCAATCAATTCGTTCATGCCGCGGATCGGCTTGCCATTCACCTTGCTGATGATCAGATTTCGCAGGCTTTCATACCCAACCGTAGATGGTGTGGGAATGACGCCGGTGAGGCACACCACACGATCAAACTTATCCTGATAGGCTTCTGGATTACCTAGCACGTCGAGAAAGTTCAATGGCGCTCGCGTTTCCCATTCTTCACCATAAGCTTCTAACAGGGGACGTGACAGCTCTTGAAAAATCATGCCGCCTTTGACTAAGAAATTGGGAGCTTTGCCAAATTGATAGAACGGCACTAGGCGAGTGGATTCTTCTTGGCGACTCAGCGTGACGTTGACGTCGATCATTTTCCCGTCACGCAAAATTTTGATGATCAATGGATCGCCGCTCGATTTAGTGCCGCGCACCATTTGAATCCAATAGAGTGAGCCGTATTGCGAATCTTTATAATAACCGCGACGATCAATTGGCATGCCATCGATTGCTAACATCACATCGCCTTTGATCATTTTTGCTAGATCGGCAGCGGAATTTTTTCGCACTTTGGTGATGTAAAGCCCACCTTCCGTCTCGGGGATTTTGAGCCACTCGCGGAAAGCTTTATCTTCTGTCGATGCGACACCCACGCCTAAGTTAGGGAAGCCTTTGTAAGACTCATTTTTTGAATCAGTGAGGAAGCGTGATACTAAAGTAGTGGAAATGACATCACAGATCTGATCTTTGCTGTCATAAGAACTGAGAATGCCTGCTAATTTTCCGTTAGATAATGCTGGCAAGCAGTATGACGAAGCAGATGATTGCATAGCTGCTTTGACTTGATAGGTCAAAAATAACTGGCCGGGAAGAAATGTGGATAACACTTCCGCGCTTTGTAAGGTGCCCGAGGTTAATAATGCTCGACCGTTTTCTTCCACTTGGACTATATCGAGTTTCGCGCCGATGTCAGGAGCTATCGAGATTTCTAACGGCTTCATGCCATCAAAGAACGTTTTGTCTTTTTCTGGATCTTCTAAGCCTAACAAGGTCAAGTTCGCCTCGTAATCCACATTGATGACTTTCGCCGTGGCGTGACGCGTTCCATCAGTGCTTTCCAGTTCTAAAAATGTCGCATCCGTGACCATTTCAGCCGAAGTCAGTATGAGATTTCCTTCTACTAATGCCGCAAGGGCTCGTCGGCTTTTCGCTGGGCCTTTCTCCCACGGTTGCCCGGGGTTCCAGACTTGCTGGGTGGAATTCACACGCACCACAGATGACTTGATTTGATCAGGGTCGATTGGTGCTACAGGCGCTGGGGTTGGCGCAGTGGCAACAGGTGCAGGGCTTGGTTTCTCACAAGAAATGACTAACAAAAATGGCAACAGAGAAAAATATTTCATTACGAAAAATGCTGGTAAGAGTTAGTGAAAATTATTCTGATAGATTGCTAAGGTTTTTGATGCTGTAGGCTTTCTGTATCCTTTTGTTAGCGTCTCCAATTGATGAAGCGGGAAGGATTAGCGGACGATCGACTCCAATGAATTCAAACACAAAATGCGTTGGCATTTCTTTTGGATTTAGTAGTTCATTCGCTTGATCCATGGATGTTACTTCAGTTCCATTGATCGAGGCTAACGCTTTTCCCGAATAATTGGGCAACTGACTCGTCATCTCGTCTTCCTGAATCCGTGTGAGGATCACAATATCTTTGTGCTTTTGAAACAGGCCTTTGCTAACGTAATCGGCATACAAACGTCGGACAGAAATATCGGTGAACTGCACCGTGGCGTAAAGATTCGTATCTAACGGTTGGAACACCAGACCGCCGAATACGATATAACGAGGCTTCGCTTCATACTTGATTGAATACATTTTCGCTTGTGGCAATACTTTCAGTTCCACATTGAGATCGATCCATTCTTCATTGCGTCGCAGCCGCAACGCTACTTTATCACCAGCAAATTTACGCTCTACGATTTCATGCATGTTGACCTTTTCGCCATCGATCAAAATTGATCCAGAGGAGTCCACCTGGTTGCCATCGATCGCTACTAACACATCGCCTGGTTTTACCAATCCATCACTGCAACTCGTGGGAGTGACCGCTACGATCAGCACGCCTATGCCATCGTTAGGCAAATGCAGTGCCTCACGCATCGCTGGATTCATCAGGGGAAATTCTGAAATGCCAAGCTCTGTGTAGTGGTCATATTTTCCGTCTCCGATGTCTTTTAGAAATCGATTGATCACTGGTGTAGGGATAATGTATCCGGTATTATCTGCTTTCCGTAGTCCCTGAAATGCGACACCGATTACTTTGTTTTCCTGCAATACGGGGCCACCTGAATTTCCTGGATTGATCGCAGCATCAATCTGCACCACCAGATGGGAATCTGAGCGCGAGTGCGAGTATGGCTGAAAATCAATGCGCGATACCACACCGCGTGTCACTGAAATGCGATCACCGCCAACAGGGTAACCGATCACCCGCACCTGTGATTCTAACTCGGGAACTGCCGTGCCGATCGAGAAAATTGGCAATTTCTCAAATGGTGTAAAATCCTCCACCGAGAGAATCGCTAGATCGCAATCATGTGCTACGAATTCCACCTTGGCGGCATACTTTTGTGGCGATCCGTAGATGGTAATCAAGATCCGCTGGGCATCGGAGATCACATGGGCATTTGTCAAAAATTTGTTAGGACCGATCAAAAATCCTGTGCCAATTCCACCGCTAAATCCGCCCGCATTCCATGGGGTAGCGTAGTCTGAAACTTGCGTAGATACCTCGATCCGCACCACCGATTGATAATACTGCGTCGTTGTAGGTGTCGCAGTTTGTTGAGGCAAGGGAGCCACAGCCGTTTGCGCCTTCACCACGAGCATCATTAAGCCACTGAGAAAAATATGTTTTATCATAAATAAATCGATCATTTACTTGCCTTCACGCATGCGTAACATAAACGCTTAGCGCAGTTTCTATAAACCACGCTGCTACTCTTGCAAATAGTAATTTTTCTGAAAACTCTTCAACGACGATAATCACACATTGAAACGGAACTCGATCACGTCGCCGTCTTTGACCACGTATTCTTTGCCTTCAATGCGCAGTTTGCCGATATCGCGCGCCGCAGACTTCGATCCCGTAGTGACGAGGTCATCAAAGTGCACAATTTCTGCCGCGATGAAGCCGCGTTCAAAGTCGGTGTGAATCACCCCCGCTGCTGCTGGTGCTTTATCGCCTGCATTGATTGTCCAAGCTCGGGTTTCTTGCACTCCTGTGGTGAGATAGGTGCGCAGGCCTAACAAATGATACACCCCGCGAATCAAGGTCGAGACGCCACTATCGGTCACGCCCATATCCGCGAGAAATTCGGTGGCCTCCTCGGCAGAAAGATCCACCAATTCTTCTTCGATGCGCGCGGAAATCACCACCGCTTCCGCACCAAAATGCTCAGAGGCAAATTTACGCACTTTTGCCACTAATGGCTGAGAATCAGGATCGGCCGTGGCTGTCGCGAGTTCATCTTCCGCTACGTTACAGGCGTAGATCGTTTTTTTCGACGATAGCAGGAAAAAATCTTTCACGAACGGCATGTCTTCGGTCGCGAAACTCAGCGTGATCGCTGGTTTGCCATCGTAAAGATGGGGCAGAAGAATATCGATAAGCTCCACTTCTTTTTTCGATTCCTTATCGCCCGATTTCGCTTTTTTCTCGCGCGACTGGCGGCGTTTTTCTAGCGAAGTGATGTCCGCAAGGATCAACTCGGAATTAATGATTTCAATATCGCGTACCGGATCGACGCTGCCGAGTTCATGAATGATGTCGTCATTTTCAAAACAACGCACCACCTGCACAATGGCATCAGTTTCACGAATCGTCGCCAAGAACTGATTTCCCAATCCCGCGCCTTCGGACGCGCCTTTCACAAGTCCCGCAATATCCACAAATTCAATCGCGGCAGGGACTAATTTTTTTGATCCGGAAATTTTCGAAAGCACCGCTAGTCGAGGATCAGGTACCGTCACCACGCCCACATTCGGATCGATGGTGCAAAAGGGATAATTCGCGGCTTCCGCTTTGCGTGAGCGCGTTACAGCATTGAACAGGGTGGATTTCCCTACATTTGGCAGACCTACAATTCCAGCTTTGAGCATGACGGGGAGAGACTGCGCATATTCATCCATGTAGGTAAAGGGAAAAGAAACAATAGTTAAGCATGCCAGCCCAGAGTGAGGAGGCTAAACTCATGCGGGGGGATTCCACTGCGATTGGTAATGGGAGAAATACCCTGTATTGTTATTGAAAAATTCGAGGATGTATCTATTTTTTGCAGCTAATTAGACTATTAGTCTGCAAAATGACACCACCACCACTTCCACCACCACCGATTGAATCGATTCGCTTCGAGGGTTCCGCTAATGGGATTCATACCGTTGGATTCGATCGAAAAAGACTCGATCTGGCTCAGTTCGCGGCAAAGGAATGGCTTTCATCACAGCAGAATATTGATGTGATTAGCATCGAATCATGCTTCGGTAACATGGCTGCATTTTTTGACCGTGCGGTATCGTCGTGTGAAGTGATAGTCCTATTTTATTAATTTTTGAGGCTAGTGACCAAATCTTGATCCAACAATAAAAATGACCTAGTGCAAGCACCCACAAATTCCCAGCGGCGTAATGCAATTATCAATCACGGTGCGCAGATGTTAGCTTATGGACGATCCGTTGTGAGTGTGATAAACGAGTTGAAGAAGCGCGGAATGACATCGACTGAGATCGAAGAGTCATGGCCAGACGTTCGGAATCGCGGCATTGAACTCGTGCGAATACGACGGCGAAGAGTGCGAACGATGGGTCTTATTTGGCTTAGTTTAGGCATTACGATACTCGGTGGTATTGTTTGGTGCGTGATTATGAATGATAAATTTCCATTCGCACTGCTGGTAGGGGTGATTCCTCTGACATACGGAATTTATTTGTTACGACTTTCTCCGACTCAAGAGCCTTCGATTGAGCCGCCCAGATTATTTGGTCGCGATCTTTGATGAGCTTCTGTAGTGCTTCCAGAATCCGCACGTGCAAGATTCTTCTTTCACGTTTCGGCTTGCCAAGTGATGGATTTTCTACTTAATTGCGCCCCGTTCTCTGCAAAAATGGCTCTTATCGTTCAAAAATATGGCGGCACGTCCGTAGGTTCTCTTGATCGCATGCGCAATGTCGCGGCGCGACTCAAGCGCACTCGTGACGAGGGAAATCAGGTCGTCGCCGTGGTTTCTGCGATGTCGGGCGTGACCGATGGCTTGTTGAAAATGGCTCATGAACTCACACCCACCCCGTCCGAGCGTGAACTGGATGTGTTAGTCTCCACCGGCGAACAACAGTCGATCGCCTTGGTCGCTATTGCACTGGAATCGATTGGCGTTGAGGCGGCATCGATCACTGGCAGACAAGCAGGAATTTTCACCACGGGTTCACACACTCGTGGCCGCATTTTAGACATCGATCCGACCTTGATGAATCAATTGCTTGCAGAGGATAAAACTCTCGTTGTGGCAGGATTTCAAGGGGTCACCCCTAGTGGTATGATTCACACACTCGGTCGTGGTGGTTCAGATCTCACCGCGATTGCGATTGCCTCGGCGATCAAAGCCGATGTCTGCCAAATTCTCACCGATGTCGATGGCGTTTACACCTGCGACCCACGCATCGTGCCGAACGCTCGTAAGCTACCAGAAATTTCCTACGATGAGATGTTAGAAATGGCATCATCGGGATCGAAGGTCATGCAATCGCGCTCAGTTGAATTTGCGAAAAAATACGGCGTCATTTTTGAAGTTCGCTCCAGTCTCAACAACAACCCAGGTACCCTAGTCCTAGAAGAACATCCCGCTATGGAAAATGTAGTCATCCGTGGAATCAGCATCGAACGTTCCCAAGCACGCGTCACCGTCATCGGCATCCCTGATGCTCCGGGCATGTCTGGTCGTATCCTCGGCGCACTCGCTGACGCCGAAATCAATCTCGATATGATCATCTCAAACATCGCCAGCGATGGATTTGCGCGTCATTCGTTCACCATGCACTCAAACGATCTCGGTAAAGCGCAAGCTGCGCTCAAACCAGTGCTCGCTGAGCTTGGTAGTGGTGCAAAAGTCGAAACAGAAAGCGGCATTGCCAAACTCTCTGCCGTCGGCATCGGCATGCGTTCTCATTCGGGCGTAGCGGCGACGATGTTCAAAGCATTAGGTGATGCCGGCATCAACATCGGCATGATTTCTACCTCGGAAATCAAAATCGCTGTTACTGTTGACGAGCGCCATATCGAAGAAGCTGCTCGCGCAGTGCACGATGCCTTCAAACTCGATCAAGAGCCAGTGGCGTAAGTCTCATTGGAGCGCTAGATTTTTTCTCTGGTGAATCTTGGCTGACTCGCTAGCCTCTCGGTTGTGCTGACGCACTTACCCAGAACATCATGAAAAAATTTCTACTACTATCATTGTTGATGCTAAGTTTCTCCCTCTCTGCGGCTGAAAAAATCAAAGTCGCTTGTGTCGGCGATAGCATCACTGCAGGGGCCGGTGTGAAAGATCCTGCCAATCGCTACCCCACCCAACTTGGCGTGTTGTTAGGAGATGATTACGTGGTGCAAAATTTTGGTGTTAGCGGCACTACCATGCTTGATGACGGCGATAGTCCGTATAAGAAAAAAGACGCCTACAATAAAGCACTCGCCTTCGTGCCTGACATCGTGGTGATCAAGCTCGGCACCAATGATAGCAAGCCGCAGAACATGAAAAAAATCGAAGGCTTTACCGCGTCTACTATATCTCTAGTAAATGCATTTACCGCGGCGAATCCGAAAGTGAAAATTTACCTTTGCTATCCCGTGCCCGTAGTTGGTAAGGGCAACTTTGGCATCAATAACGAGGCGGTAAAAGACACCATCATCCCGATGATTCAAAAAGTGGCCGATGAAAAAAAATTGGCTGTAATTGACCTCTACAAAGCACTATCCGGTCACGATGAGTTGATTCCCGATCGCGTGCATCCGAATGATGAAGGTGCGACGTTGATTGCGAAGGCCGTAGCAGCAGCGATTGCTCCGAAAAAATAACTGGATAAGGCACGCTCCGCGATGGTGCATCATCTTTACTTCACAGCAATTTGATCAACTGCTCATGCAGTAAATTTCCGGCCTTGATCGGCACCACGTCGATGGGGACTGGCATGCGTGACGATAAAATAAAGTTGTCTTCCGCCGCATCGAAGATGCCGATGCGCTTGATCGGATGATAGTAAGAAGTACGACGCTGCGCGCCTAAGGAGAAACCTGGGATCATGATAAATCCATATCGTGCGAGCATCTTTTGGATTTGTTCCTGCGTGGGGAATTTTCCATGTACATACGGTTGTCGTATGATGATGTGCATGCCATCTACGCTGCTAGAAATGCCGTGGATCTGAGCGGTGTCACCAAATAATTGATTGGAGAGTCGCCAACGCTGTAAGTATTCTAGAGGTGTCGCATATGCCTGATCAGGGGAGCCTTCGTCACCAGCAAGAACGGTCCAGCCAAAATGATCAGCACGGGTGGCTTTGTAATAAAATCCGCTGTGCGTCCAGACATCGTGCTCCGCTCCGCCGATGCGTGCATTCAGATCCCAAGAGGAACGAGGGACGACGAGTCTTCTGCCGCGCGCCCAGTTGATGAGAGATTTTTTTTGTTGCTGAGCCGCAGCTTGGCGCTGGTCATGCGATTCTTCTCCCTCTGTGCATCCATATCGTTGGAGTCGAGCAACGGCTGAGCTGAGCGGATCCTCGCCATTTTTGCTGCCATTTCTCCCAACGTCAGATGCTTTCCCATGGGCGGATTATCAATGCAACATCGTTGATGTCGAGCGGAAAAGTCGGTTTTTTTTGCGAATTGGCGTCTTATGAAAAAAGTTCAGCGTTCCAGAGGATTCTCAAAAATGAGTCGCTACGTTTTTCATTCAATGCCGATTCGTAGTTGTCCCATAGATGACCCCATACAAATTGCCTATACTACAGTAAAATGACATTTTCCTAACAAATCTATTTACTACATAACACATTTCTGCTCGATTTGTTGCGCATGAAAATTGGATGCTTGCTTCCCTTAATCGCGATTGTTATGATCATTGGTGGCGGTTAGAATGTTTACACTTCATTTAAAAATCGCAAGGTGACTGAAGTGGAAATTTCCTCGCTCACAACAAGTAAGCCAGATTCTGAATGGCTGCGTCTGAAGGGCGGCAAACTCGATGTGATGAACGCTACGTATACAAGTTCCTTTGGTGTGGGCGATGCTAAAGAAATCTTCGTGCCACTCGTTGCCCCTAGTGAGGACAGTTCACAAAGTACCATCCGCGTTTTGGTGCTCACGAAAGATCCAGATTTGCTCAAATTTACCAATGATTCGTGCAAGCTGGAAAAAGACAATGCCAGCGCTGCACAGGTCTTGAAGTTTCTCGCCGAGTCGGCGGAAAAAATGCGCGTAACACGTGATGTTGAAGGCCTCGTTCAATATGGCATCGAGGGCGGCGGAAAGAAAGAGCGCAAAATTTGCGGGCTATATACCAATCTTTCTCCTGATGTGATTATTCTGGAAGAAGGCACCAAGCCAAGCATGATGTTAGGACTCGGCATGCTAATCGGCGGGTGAGCACTCGGTTTTGTCCTTGTGATCTCCTCGGGTAAAACAGGTCAGACCGCTTGATGACGATTGTGACTATCAAAAATTCAATGATCTCTGTGAACTACAGTGGTTTTGAAATTTAGCAGGAAGATTATCGATGTTTCCCCTAGCTTGATTGGCGAATTTGTTACCCGCGATTACGTTTCAGTGAGTGCGGGTGTCAATTTTTTCGAGGCAAACCATGCTTTCACACTAGGGCGATTGAGAAAAATAATGGTAAAAACCCCGAGAGCGATGCCTAACGGAAAACTCGCGCAATGGATCGCGGATACCACCATGCAGAAGGTCCAGTTTTTCCCTTGTGCTAGCCATTTGTATTAAGGTAGGAAATGGTCACAACTACCGCGATCACTAAGCCGATTAAGGCCCCAACCCCCACAACAATCCATCCTGCCGATTCATTTCTGCTGACGAGATAGGCGCCAATGCACATGTAGAGCAAGGCAAAGAGAGCGCCGAGGCATTGCCGTCCACAATGAATGTAAGAGCAAATTCCTAGAGTGCGTAAGTATGCGGCATCATCTTGTGGCAGAGTGACGTGGTTGAGTGGTGGCGGATTCATCAGGTTATTTATGCAGCGGTTGTTTCTTCTGCATCAGGAGTTTTCCAATACCACGCCCAGATTTTTTTCCAGCGCTCTAATGCCGCTTCTGTAATCAAATACACCGAAGGGATGAGAAATAAAGTGATGATTGTCGAAAAGAGAATGCCAAAGGCCAAAGAGACGGCCATGGGCACTAGAAATTGCCCCTGCACCGATTTATCGAGCATGGTCGGCACCATACCCACAAAGGTGGTGAGCGAGGTGAGTAAAATTGGGCGAAAACGTTTCGTTCCGGCATCGATCACTGCTTCATAATGGCTATGGCCCGCTGCACGTGCCTGATTGATGAAGTCGATCATCACGATGGCATTGTTGACGACAATTCCAGCTACCGCGAGGATGCCAAACACCGAGAGAAATGACGGCACCACACCCATGATCATGTGCCCTAATAAGGCGCCGATCACTCCAAATGGGATCGATAGCAGAATGTAAAACGGCTGCAGTAATGATTTGAACGGAATGACTAACAAAATATATAGACCTAATAGAATTCCAATGGCTCCAAGCCACACGCGGTGGTTGGTTTCTGCATGCTCTGCGATGTATCCTGTAAAACGCCATGATAACTCTGGGTGTCCCACAAAAAGTTCCCGCAGATCTGTTTCTAGTGCATGTGAAATCTCGATGATGTCCACGGTGGGGTCATCTGCCTGTGCCCACAGTGTGACCGTTTGCGCACCATTGGTGCGGACAATTTCTGCGCGAGCTTTTGCGAAACGAACATCAGCAACGGTAGGCAATGGCACCTCCCCGCCCTTGGGAAGCATGATGCGCATGCTTTCCAAAGTGTGCAATGATTGGCGTTGTTCTAACGGAAGTCTGACCATCACGCGGATGTCATCGATTTCGCGCTGTACACGTTGCGCTTGTTCACCAAAAAATGAGGAACGTACTTGTCTCCCGAGTTCGCGTTGTGTGAGGCCAAGTGCTTCACCTTCTGGTCGAATGGATATGACTAATTCATCGCGATTTAACGCCAAATCACTACCAGCAGAGGCGATGCCTTGGTATTTTTCCATCATCGCTTCCATTTGCTCCGCCAGTAAATCACGGGCGGGTGATGCGGGGCCGCGTAGTTCGATTTGCAACGATTCGTTGCCACCCCTGCCACGGAAGCCATGGCCACCATCAGCGGAAATAAAGAATGATTGAGCATCGCTCATTTCTCCGCATTTCATTTTCCATCGACGGACGATTTCGGCGGAAGGCGGGCCTGGAGTGCGTCGCAGTGAGGCATCGACGATGGTAATGATTACGTAACCCGAGCGCGGGTCCACACCCGGACGTCCTGGCCAACCGCCCGCTGAAGTGAGGATGTCTTGGATCACCGATTGGCCAGTAACAGGATCGATCAACTCATCGCGTAATTCTCTTGCTGCGATTTCCGCTCTTTTCACTAACACTTCGGTGTCTTTCACCTGCGACTCACGCGGCATGGTGATGTTGGCAAGGATTCGATTTTTTTCAATGGTGGGCATGGATACAAACCCTAGGCGTCCACTTTTGATCAATGCAACTGAAGCGATGGCTAACGAAACAAAGACGCACATGGTTGAGTAGCGATGATTGGTGGTGAATACCACAACCGGGCGGAAATAATGATAAATAAAATATTCCAAGCCATCCGCGATTTTTTTCTGAAAACGTGCAAAGGCTCCTGGCTTGGAAGACAGTGGCTTGAGAAATTTTAAATGCGCTGGCAAGGAGAGTTTCGCTTCTAACAACGAGAACAATAAAATTGCGGTAATGATCGGCGGAATCTGTTTGGTGAAAGATCCGTAAAATCCATCGAAAAACATCAGCGGAATAAACGCCACGATGGTGGTCAGTGAACCGAAGGTCACCGGCAAGGCGATTTCTTCAGTCCCGACGATCGCGGCTTCCTCGGCACTCATGCCCTCATTCATCTTGGTGTAGATATTTTCCGAAGTCACGATTGCGTCATCGACAATCATCCCAACGGCGATGATGAAACCGAAGATGGTCATGACGTTAACACTGAGTCCTAAGTAGGGCATGATCCACAGCGTGCCGGCAAATGACACGGGGATGCCAAATAGTACCCATAGTGCGATACTGGGGCGGAGGAATAGACCTAACACAATCATCACCAAAAAGCAGCCTTGAAGAAGCGTGCTGCATAACGACCACAGTCGCCCTTTTAGCTCAATCGAGGAATCATCCCACACGTGAAGTGATATGCCCTGCGGAAAGCGTTCATTTGAGTTTGCGACATAATTTTGTACGCTCTCAGCGATGACCAATGCGCTTTCGTTATTCAGGCGTAATACCTCCACGAGCAATGCGGGCTTGCCATTAAAGCGGAGAATCTTACGATTTTCTTCAAAACCATCAGTGATTTTTGCGACATCGCTGAGTTTGACTACCGCGCCTTGATTGTTACGAAGCACGATGCTGGCAAATTGCGCTTGTGTATAGGCCTGCCCCGAAGTGCGAATCATCAGGCTGCCTTCATCCGTTTGGATTTGACCAGCAGGCATATCCAACGAGGTGCGGCGAACGGCTTCGCTAAGATCGGAGTAGGTAAGTCCAAAATCACGCAAACGCGCGGGATCGGCTTCGATAGAGATTTCTAAGGGCGAAGCACCTTGTAATTCAGCTTGAGAAATGCCCGGTAGTTCGATCAAGTCATCGCGCACTCGGCGTGCTGCTTTGAGCAAATCGGCTTCGTCCATTTCTCCGGTGATGGCAATTTTGATGACATCAAACCATCGTGAGCTATTAGGAATGTATAACTTCGGTGGTTCCGTTTCGGCTGGAAAACTGGTGATCCCCTGAATGAGCGGACGTATTTCGTCTAACATTTTTTCAGGACTTGTTAGAGCATCCGTTTTCACCGTAATGCTGGCCGATCCTGGGCGCGCCTCAGATTCGATCGATTCAATGCCTGGGAGGCTATCGATGGCGCGTTCGATCGGAATAACCACTCCCTTTTCCACATCAGCAGGCGTGCCACCGCGGTATTCAACTGAGATTTCGATTTGATCGAAACGAATCGCTGGATTCACTTCCAGCGTGACACGTTTCCACACAGAGTATGATCCGAGCAATAAAATCACTGCAATCATCAGATTGGCAGCGAGGTGATTTTTTGCGAACCAGGAAATCATGAGAATATATCGTTAAAATCAGTCAGCCGCTTGGCTATTTTTTTCTGTTAACCTCATCCCTACGAAATAGAGAACGCAGACGACAGCGACCGCGGCGATGATCCATAATGCATCATGTTTGACAGAGTGAATCAGCGCGGGAAGATCGACCCCATGACCTTTTTTTAGAGCGTCCATTTGTTGCGGGTCAAGTTTTGTACCCACCCGTTGGCCAAGGTAGGCCAGCACCGAGCACCAGATTGCTGAACCAATCACAGTAAGAGCGCTGAACTTGAGAAAACCCATACGAATCATGCCCGCAGGAATAGAAATCAGGTGACGAATGACCGGCAGCAATCGTGCAAAAAAGATGCCACCACCTTCATAACGATGCATGAATCTTTCGGCACGTTCGACTTTAGCAGGACTCATGAAAAAATATTTTCCAAAACGCATGATGAATGGACGTCCCACAAAAAGTGCTGTCCAGTAAGTAATTGCTGAACCTAGCCATGAACCAAATGTGCCCGCTAGAATTACTCCGGGAATGGTCATTGACCCACCTTGTGCAGCTAAGATCGCCGCAGGTGGCACCACCAATTCACTTGGCACAGGAAAAATCGAACTCTCCATTGCCATCAATAAGATTACACCACCGTAACCCCATTCGTGAACCCAGTGAAACCATGTTTCGATTAATGATTTCATCATGCGCAAGTAGAATGGATGTGATTTGCCAAATCGCAAGAAATTAATCGACTGTTTCATGCCGCAGCAGGCAACAGAAAGCAGGACTAACAACTGATGTTTCTTCCCGAACCATTGTATATTCTGCGGCAACTTGCATCTTCACTCAACTACCACAAAGTGGTTACGCATACTAGCCCAGGGTTGCCCGCTCTGGGGCTACCCTGGGAAAAATCCCCCCAAAGAAAAATCCTGCCGCACCCACAGGGTGCAAGGCATCACGAAGGGAATTGGGGGAATTGAATATTAGAGGGATCAAATACTATTCAGAATATGGGAACGAAAAGCACAATTTAACGAGAAAAATTTGTTTGTGATTCACTTACGGTGCCAGTCTATTTACATCGAGCCATTTTTGTATTTCAGCTACGGCCTCAAGATGTCCAGCTTTTTTTGCTATCTGAAGGGGAGATGTGATGTCGTAATTTACGTCATAATTAGCCCCATGCTTCGCCAATAATCTAATGATTTCAACATCTCCTCTGCTCGCCGCAACACACACCGGATACTTACCCTTGCCATCGACGTGATTGACTTTTGCACCTGCTTCTATTAACCGAGATATCGTATTCACATTAGCACTTCTCAATGCACCTGTGAGAGGAGTCTCACCAGAATATTGTAAGTAAAATCCCCAACTCTCCCTGCGATTTACGTCTATGCCAGTATAAAGCAAAAAGTTCATCTTTGACATGTCATTTTTCATCGCAGCAACCCTCAAGTCGGCAACACCAATTTTTAAGTATATTGTGTAGATCCAAAAGAGGATCACTGAGGACACAAATAGTATAATCACCATCGCTACTTGACAGCCCTTTTTTTTCAAAACATTCATAGGTAAAAAAACTCACGGTAATACGATCATCGCATCAAGCGTGAGATAGCTATCACGTGATGACTTGGATTTCCCTACTGGCGTATGCGGCAGATCAGCAATCAGTCCAGGACGTGTTTTGTCCGATTCATCATTCACGCGAATGACGCCGAAATAAATTTTCCCTCCTAACGGATCGACATATCGAATGGAAAATTGTGGCGTCGGTTTTTCTAACAAATCAGCAACCGCAATGATGGTTACGAAATGGGAGTCGATGGGGTTTCCTTGATCATAGCGGCGTAATCCTACGGTGGGGGGGAAGCCACGTTGCAGAGAATGGGATAATTTTGCATAACTGCTCGTTAATAAATTAACTGATGAGCGCGACTGGCGGGGTATGTGCAGTTGCAAGCGCGGTTGTGAAAATGGTTGGGCGATCTCGTTAGCGAGATCGGTGAGATCGGAAGCGTTGATCCCACGTCGCGACCAGCGGTAGCGGCTTGGAATGGAGGAAGACCATGTGCCGCCGTGTTTTACGATGATGTGGCGAAGGATGGCTTGATCGTTTTTTCCATCGATACTAGCAGCTACCTTTTGCCATGAGTCAGAGCCGAAGCGGAAAGAATTCACGATGGCCGTGGGACCGCAGGCATTGCCCGCGATGCAAAGTTGATTCGCCGCCCGCGCTGAAGGATTCGGCGCGCTTGCCGCTGTTGGTGGTGCGCATTGCGAGCATAACAATGCCGACGCGATCAATAAAATGTCACGCAGAAGTCTATCCACCATATTAAGGTGCGAAAATGATTTTTGAGTCCTTTTCTTTAGGTCCGAAAAATCCGCCCACATCCTTAGAGGTGATGTAGAGGAAAAGACTGATTAGCAATAATGCGCAAGCTGATTGCACATATTCTAATAGGCGCGTTTTAACGGGTTTGCCCGCTGCCATTTCCATCAGTGCTAATGTCGTATGACCACCATCGAGAACAGGGAAGGGGAGCATGTTGAAAATCGCGAGATTGACATTGATTAGCACCAAAAATGCTAGCAGACGGCGCCAGCCATCGGCATCGGTTTTTAACAAGTTGAACTTTGCCTGTGCAATGCTGATCGGACCGCTGAGCTGATCCACGCCTATATTGGATTTTGGCGAGACTAATGCGCTAATCGTCGCCACCATCATTTTTACGCTGTCGGTGCACTGCTTGATTGGATTTGGGTTAACAATGTGTTTATCAAAAACCCCATCCATATTCCAAGAAATGCCAAGCATGGGCGTTTTATCATTTGGCGGAAGTGGTTTGGTAGGTGTTACTTTGACATCGAGAGTAGCAGCGCCGCGTTTGATGCCCAGTGTGACTTCAGCGTAATTTTTGTTTTCAATATGTTGCGAAATTTGTCGAGTGCTCCATACAGGCACGCCATCGATGGTAGTGATTTGATCACCCTTCAATAACTGCGCTTTGGCGGCGGGACTATTATCGATGAATTCATCAATGATCGCTGGATTAACGAATGTAAGACCTACTTGGCGCAGTCCGCGACGCTGATACCACGCAGTGTCTTTGATTTCAAATACCGAAGTGATGGTGCGCGGTTGCGTTTCGCCTTCACGTTGAACGGTAAAGTTGATGGTGTCACCCTTGCTAAGCACGATGTTTTCGGTGATGCAATCCAATCCACCCATGAAACCGATCATTTTTTTGCCATTCACTTCTAGGATGTTGTCGCCTAACTGAAATCCAGCTTTTTCCGCAGGGCTGCCTTTTTCAATGTAGCCGATTTGCGTAGCGTGGACGATGTCGATCGGTTTGCCTAATCCCCAAACGGCGAGACCAAGTGCCAGCGCTAGAAGCAGGGAGAAAATCGGTCCGGCAACGGCAACGATGATTTTATCCATCGGCGAAATCGGTGGCAATGGCTCGTCAGATTCACGCTCACCTTCGATCGCATCCATCGGCGCTAATTGTGGCAATGCAACAAATCCACCCGCAGGGATCCAACCCAGGCCATACTGCACACCGTTTACGGTCTTCGACCAAATCGGCTTTCCAAACCACACTTGAAATTTATCGATCTTCAATCCACGCCAACGCGCTGCAAGAAAATGCCCGAGTTCGTGTACAAAAATCATCATGTTAAAACTTAAAATAACAACGATGATGAGAAGAATATTTAGCAAAGTTTCCATGCGGTGTGGGTAAAAGATAGACGGAAAAACCATTTACGCAAGGCAGAACATAAGTGCGAAAATAACTCAGGTTTTTCTAGAAAGAATTCCGTGTTTCGGTGCGAAAAATAATGAGATGATGAAAAAAGCAGCCTGCGTTAGCACGATGCACGCTCCGGTTGAGCCATCGATGTGATAGCTGATCAATATTCCAAGAATCGTAGAAATAACCGCTGATAGTACAGCGATCAGCAGCATGCTATCAAATCGATCCGTCCATAGATGGGCGATGCTGCCCGGCGTTACTAACATCGCGATCACCAGAATAATACCTACGGCTTTGAGTGCTACAACGATTGATAACGATAATAAAACGAGCAATAAATAATTCAAAAACACCGCGCGGATGCCTAATACTTTAGCCTGATTCATATCAAAACAAACCAGCATAAGATCGCGTCGTAGCAATAAGATGACACCTGTCACAATGCCGCTGATCACAAATGTCTCCATGCGCTGCGCTGCTGTGATTCCTAAAATGTTCCCTAACAAAATATGATCAAGGTGCAATTCAGAAGTGATACGACTAAACATCACCAAGCCAATGGCAAACAGTCCTGTAAACACCACGCCCATCACCGTGTCCTCTTTGATGCGACTGTGTTGCTTGATAAACCCAGTGCTCACGGCGCAAAAAAGACCCGAGAGAAAGGCTCCAATCGCTAAGGGAATTCCCATAAAATAGGCGATCACGATGCCAGGCAAAACGGCATGTGAAATGGCGTCTCCCATCAGCGACCATCCTTTGAGAATGAGAAAACATGAAAGAATGGCACACATCACTGCAATCACACTGCCAACCAACAATGCGTCTTGCATAAAAGGGTATTGCAGTGGTTCAAGTAAATGATTCATGATTTTTGATCCGCCGTTTTGCCGCTAGAATTCCATGTTTTGGCGCAAAGATAAATGCTGCGAGAAAAAGCATTGTCTGCAATGTCACGATGCATCCTCCTGTGGCGCCATTGAAAAAATAACTCGCATAGGCACCGATCAATGATGTCGCCACACCCATTAACGATGATAGCCATAGCATGTTACTAAATCGATCGGTGAGCAAATAGGCGGTTGCTCCGGGAGTCACTAACATCGCCACCACCAAACAAGCCCCCACTGTTTGCAGTGCGGCCACGGCGGTGGCAGAGAGCAAGGTAAGTAGCATCAAGTGCAGGCCACGAGTAGGCATTCCCAGTGTCCGCGCTTGATTGGGGTCAAAGCAGTAAAGCATCAAATCTTTCCACTTGAAGCCCAGGATCACCAATGTGGCGATACTCATGATCACCACTTGTATGATGTCGCTTGTAGAAATCCCCAGAATGTTGCCAAAGATGATGGTCTTCAAATCGACTCTCGCTGGGTAGAGTGAAATCAACAATAAGCCCAAGGCGAAAAATGAAGTGAAAATAATGCCAATGGTTGCATCTTCGCGAATGCGTGAATTAGCTTTCACAAATGCCATCGCCCCTGCGGCTAATAGCCCTGAAATAAAGGCGCCAAGCGCAAATGGCAATCCTAACATGTAGGCAATCGCTACGCCAGGAACGACGGCGTGCGATAGCGCATCGCCCATCAGTGACCATCCTTTGAGAGTGATGAACGATGATAAAAATCCACAAACACCTCCGATCAATGCACTCACCCATATGGCGCGGAGCATGTAATCATAGTGAAAGGGCATGAGCAGATTTTCCATATCGCGTTGATGTTAGAGTTCTTCACGCTGCTTGACGATGTCTTCTCGACCCGTGCGATTTTTGTATTCCAAATGACCATCTTTTCCAAAAACCAATGGTCGTTCATCGTCGGTCAGAACACGCACTGCCTTGCCATCATGGTCTTGAATGGTCGATTCTTCAAAATGAAATTGTCGCAGCACTCCACCAAAAGCGAGGCTAAGATTTTGCTCGGTGAACACCTCATCCAGCGCACCATAGGCGAGAACGGTTTTGTTAATCAGTACCACTTGATCACAAAATTCCGGCACACTTCCTAGATTATGAGTGGATACTAAAATGATGCACCCCGCATCACGAAGTTCGCGCAGTAGTTCGATGATTGCCTCTTCGGTCTTTACATCGACGCCAGTGAATGGCTCGTCTAACAAAATAATCTGCCCAGCCTGTGCTAATGCTCGCGCGAGAAAGACTCGTTTTTTTTGTCCACCACTCAACTCCCCGATTTGGCGATCTTTGTACTCCCACATTGAGACGCGACGCAGGCTTTCCTCAACGATAGCGCGATGCTGAGCATTGGGGATTCGCATGAAATTCATTTCTCCATAAAGCCCCATCATCGTGACATCCCAAACACTAACAGGAAATTGCCAATCCACTTCTTCGCTCTGCGGCACGTAGGCGACTAATTGTTTTTTCAGGGCTTGATGAACTGGTAACTCATTGATGCGCACCGTGCCTTTTGTGGGATGCACAAAGCCCATGATGCTTTTAAATAGAGTCGATTTTCCACTGCCATTGATGCCAACAAGTGCGCAAATCGTGCCGCCCTTTAAATGGAACGTGGCATCCTGAAGTGCCCGTTGTCCCGTAGCATAGGCCACTGAAACATCGACCACATCTAATCGTAATTCGCTCATGGTGTTGTAGAAAATCCTTTTACGATGGTTTCGGCATTTGCCTCTAATAATTTCAAATATGTGGGCGCTGGTCCGTTTGTACCAGTGAGTGAATCCACATAGAGAACGCCGCCGTAGTGCGCACCCGTTTCTTCACATACTTGGCGAATTGGTTTATCACTCACAGTGCTTTCGGAAAAAACGACGGGTATTTTGTTAGCGCGCACGAGGTCGATGACATGCTTCACCTGCTGCGGCGTGCCCATTCCATCCGCATTGATCGGCCACAGGTAGAGTGGCTTGAGATCATAATTGGCGCAGAGATAGGAAAATGCTCCTTCGCTGCTGACGAGCCAACGTTGCTCGGCAGGAATCGAAGATAATTTCTTGCGCACTGGCTCGTCCAATGCGGTTATTTTTGCGATATAGTTTTTTGCATTCTCAGTGTAGATCGCTTCGTTTTCAGGATCCACTTTCACCAATGCTTTGCGAATGTTTTCCACGTAAATTTGCGCATTGGCTGGCGACATCCACGCATGGGGATTCGGCTTGCCGGTATAGGGTCCCTCGCTGATTCCCATCGGCGTGATGCCTTCTGTAAGAACAGCACTAGGCACATCATTTACATTGGCAAAAAATTTCTCAAACCATAATTCCAGATTCATGCCATTCCATAAAACCAAGTCGGCTTTCTGCGCTTTGACGATATCTTTTGGTGTCGGTTCGTAGCCATGAATTTCAGCACCTGGCTTGGTGATGGATTCTACCTCTGCTTCATCTCCCGCAACTTCTCGGGTCATATCAGCAATGATGGTAAAGCTAGTGACAACGCGGATTTTTCCACTGCGCTCGGCTTGGGGAGCTTGGCGGCATGACACTAGTGTCAATGATAATGCCATCAACACGAAGGTGTTGATGCGGAGAATCAGTGAGCGAGCGCGAGCGACATTCATGTGAGTATGATATGACTTATATTTTCATATGCAACAAATTATTTTAGTCTCGACTAAGAATTTAATTTGCTTTTTCCCTTTCTGTCATTATGATGCATTTCGTGACCACGCCAACAACTGTCACCAGTGCCTGTGAAGATTACCTTGAGAAGATTCATCATCTCATTGAAAGTAAGGGCTACGCTCGCGCCGTGGACATTGCAAGTGCACTCGGAGTTTCACAAGCAAGCGTATCGGCGATGATTCAACGTCTCGATGCCGAAGGTTATGTGGTGTATGAAAAATATCGCGGTCTCACGCTGACGGAACACGGTAGGAATGTAGCAAAGAAAATTACCCATCGTCATGAGATTCTTACTCGATTACTCCGTCATTTTGGCATTGATGAAGAGACGATTTACCAAGATGTGGAAGGTATGGAGCATCATATATCTGGCAAAACGTTGCATGCGTTCACTTTGCTTACCGAAGAGTTGGATCGTAATGCTCCATTGGTTGCCAATCTGCGGAAACGTCTCAAAAATGGGAAAAAGTAACACGTTTCTTCATGCTCGTCGCGGCACCGTCTGTTGGTGGATGACTCAATCACCTGGATAATGACGACAATCTGTTATTGACATCATGAAGATCGTTTTTTAGCAACTTTCCCGATGGATGAATGGTATTTTTCTAACAACGGCAACCAAGAAGGTCCCGTTACGGCTCCTCAATTGCAGGGGTTGCTGCGTGCTGGCGTGCTTAATGCCGAGCAAATTCTCGTCTGGAAAGAGGGTATGACCGAGTGGAGCAGCTTGCAGGATGCCGGACTTTTGGTGGCAACTACTCCTGTTGTCGCTGCTGGGCCATCTTATCAACTTACCACGAATCCTTATCTTCTTTCTGAGCGTAGTCAGCAAGCGCTGGCGTTTGATAATGATTCGTATGCTCCTAGCTATGAAGGCTATGGGCGATTAAAATATTTTCTGGTGTCGATGGGGGTTAGTGCGGTGTGTTACGGTGTTCTTTTCGCTGTGATGTTTGCTATTGTTAAAACTACTGAATCCTACGGCGCGGCTATTGGAGTGTTCGTTATTTTGAGTATTCTCTTCATGATTGCTACCCTGTATGTGGGCGCCCAACGCACCAAAAATCTGGGCATGTCTGGCGCTGCTATTTTGTGGACCTTTGTGCCTATTATGAATCTCTGGATCGGTTGGCGTATGATCGCGTGTCCGGAAGGCTATGAAGACCATCGCACTCTCGATGTTCCTGGTAAAGTGATCAGTGGTTTGTGGATTGGGATGATTGTTTTGGCGATTGGTTCATCGTTTATTAATGCTTAGGTAATTGATGTCTGATGCCGATGCCAGTGATCTGGGCGAGCGTGACGATCCGATGGGAGAATCATCCAGCACAGCATTATCACCGTATCTGGACCTTCCTATCAGGAATGCTTCTTCTGGTAGGTCTCTGCAGCTTAATCGTGCATTGCTCATTGTTGGTCTTTTTTGTCTAACAATAGTGTTTCTAAAATATACCGATTTCATGATAAAGTTTCGTTCATGAAGTTTGTGTGGATAAGTAAAATAGACACATCTCCGCAAATCCTCTTATTTTATTCGGCAGAATCTGCTTAGTATTTGATAAACGATGATGAGTGCAGAGTCGCTGGGTGACCTAGCTTGTCGCTATGCAATCGTCTGGACCGAAGCGGCCAAATCTTGATAGCGTCACTACCATCAATAGTGACGGCTCTCACTACGTATTGCATCCGGCAGATGTGAAGGGACGATTTACTTCGATGCGAAGAGTTTTCGGGATCGTTTTGTTAGCCGTCTATGTGCTGTTGCCGTGGATTCCGATCAATGGTGCGCCGGCGGTTTTTCTCGATGTGGAAAATCGACGCTTTCATATCATGGGTCTCACTCTGATCCCCCAAGATTTGTGGGTGATGTTTTTTGCAATTACGGGAGTTGGCTTTGCTCTCTTTTGTGTAACTTCTTTGTTAGGTCGGCTGTGGTGTGGATGGGCCTGTCCTTATACCGTTTTCCTTGAGCATGTTTTTCGTAGGATCGAACGTCTCGTCGAAGGCGATGCACCTGCTCGTAAAAAATTAGACGTGTCTCCGTGGACAGGACGTAAAATCACGCTGCGCATCATCAAGCAAACTCTTTACGTGATCTGTGCCGGCGCGATTGCGCATGTGTTCATGTCATATTTTGTGTCGTTGCCGCGCTTGTATTCCTATGTGCAAGAAGGTCCGATGGCGCATGCCACTGTGTTTACTTTTGTCGTCACGCTGACGGCGATTTTGTGGTTTTGCTTTAGCATGTTTCGTGAGCAATTTTGCATTCTGATGTGTCCCTATGGTCGTTTGCAAAGTGCGCTGACTGATGATGATACGATCGTGATTGGCTACGATGAAAAACGTGGTGAGCCGCGAGGTGCCGTAGGCAAAACCGAGGGTGCCTGCATCGATTGTCGACGCTGCATCAATGTCTGTCCTACGGGCATTGATATCAGAAATGGTCTGCAACTAGAGTGCATTGGTTGCGCGGCGTGCATTGATGCCTGCGATGAAATCATGATCAAAGTGGATCGCCCGAAGGGATTGATTCGCTATGATTCTCATAATGGATTGAATCGACAAAAACGTCGTATTTTACGCCCGCGCATCTACGCCTACATGCTGCTGGCATTGCTCGGGCTAGGTGTATTGGCGACGATCGCAAGTTCGCGGATTCGCCCCTATACCATCGAGTTCAATCGCATGCGTGGAGCTCCGTATTACATGGATGGCAGCATGGTGCGTAATCACTTTCAATTTCGTATTCTCAACAAACGCAATCAGCCAGCGACTGTGACGATGAGCATCAAGAATGGCGATGAAGGATTTTGCTTATCGGGAGCCGATGGCGTGATTACCTTGCCTGCTATGGGTGAGATGCAACGGACCGCCGTGGTGATCATCGCTAATGAAGCCTACACTGGTTCGAAAGATGTTGTTTTCACAATTCACGCCGAACCAGGAAATGTCACCTTTGAGCAAACAGTTCGTTTCTTAGGGCCTGATCCACGTTCACTTCATTTACCACCAAAATAATCATTACTAACAAATATGCAAACTACCAATGTTACAACTCAGTCGTTCCTTAATCGCCATCCATGGATTTATGTGGTGTTGGCTTTTTTACTACTCATCAGTGCTTGGTCAGCGTTGATCACACTGGCAGTGAAAAATTCGCCTGCGCAGATTGAAGTTATCAAAGATCGATCTTCCAAATAATGGAAATTACCACCACTGCAGGTGCCTTGTTGGCAGGTTTAGTGACCAGTGTTCATTGCGCTGGCATGTGTGGTCCTATAGCCTGTGGCATCGGCACTTTGGCGCGTAGCGAAAAAGAACGTCTCATCGCGGCGACCGTCTATCATGGTGCGCGACTATTTTCCTACAGCCTGATTGGCGCGGTGTGTGGCATGATTGGTAAGCAGCCACTCCAATGGTTTTTTGATTCTCCTGCTGTATTGTTGCCGTGGGCTTTGGTGGTCGGGTTGATTTTTTTGGCATTTGGTCTGGATAAAAAAATCCCTCGTCCCGCGATTCTGAATCGCTTCACGGCGCGCAATCGTTTCAAAGCCAGCGCGCATGGCCCGACGACGGCTTCGGCGTTGATGGGATTTTTCACGCCCTTGCTTCCTTGCGGTCCGTTGTATGTGATGTTTGGCATCGCGTTATTATCGAGCAATGCGGCTCGTGGGGCAGAATTTGGCCTCGCTTTTGGTCTCGGCACCGTGCCATTGCTGTGGCTCGCGCAACATCAGTTTCATCGCTTGCGTTTGAAGCTCAGCCCACTAACCATGAGCCGTTTGCAGCGTGGATTGGCATTTGTCACTGCCTTGATCATGGCCTGGCGCCTTCATGATACCATTCCCTTGATGAATCAAACCGCCAGCGAGAAAAAAGAGCTGCCTAGTTGTTGCCACGAGGAGTGAACGCAGTACTGAGCTAGTAGGCGAGCGATGGGTGATATCAAAATCACGAAAGAATGCTGTTGTCCTGCTGGAGATTTGTCATGGGGCGGGTTAACGCTATCATCCGACATCTGCTTTCACAGCTACTTTTTCTTGCCAACTCCCTGTTCGTTTTGCTTAATGAAGGTCATGAGTGATGCCGCGATGATACTTTGCAAGCCGACGAAATGGTTTCTCTACCGGGCCGTGGGGATGTTGGCGATGTTTGCCTTTCTCGGCGGTTGGTTTTATAAGGATGCTACTAAGGGGTATCGTTTGAAAAATGAGATTTTCGTGATGGATCAGAACTTTGCCAAAGCATCTCATGATTTTCAAGAGTTCAGCAAAACTAGTGGATTCAGCAGTGCAGACTGGACCGAATATGCTTCGAAACAACAAGTGAACTTCGGCGATGACCTTAGCTTGCTGCCAACAGACTTGGTTCTTCCCCGCGCTTGGCCAGATGAATTGAAAAATGCCGAGCTATTGAGCAAAGGGCAAAGTGCGGCGTGGGATGCCTACACCGAGCGCATGAAGTGGGACCGCGAAGCACCAGATAAATTTCATGACCGCCGTTCGATCAATGAACAGTGGTATTTTTGCTATGCATTATCGGCATTGGCGCTGGTGGCGTTGTTTTTACTCATTCGCACATCACGACGCTCGATGTCCTGTGATCAGGAGAAAATCACCACACAAGAAGGAAATGTCGTATATTTTCACGAGTTAAAGAAATTGGATTTACGCAAATGGCCGACTAAGGGATTGGCGTTTGGATATTTCGAAAAAGCTAATGGAAACAAAGGAAAAGTGCGTTTTGATGGCATGAGTTATGGTGGATTTCAGAAAGAAGATGGCGAGCCAGCCGAGGCGTTGATGCGCCGAGTGCGTGAGAATTTTCATGGAGAATTGATTGAATACGTGAGCACAGAGACCGCTGAAAGAGAGTCAGAAGAAGAAACGGCAAAAGAATCGTAAAAAACCTGAACTTTCGCTATTGCCAAGTGCGGATTACCCCGCTATGGCTAGCTGCGGTAACAACCAACTATATAGAATCATGTCAGACAAGACTACCGAAGAACGAGTAAAAGATATCATTGTTGATCAACTTGGCGTTAGCGCTGAACAAGTAACCATCGATGCAAAATTCATTGAAGACCTGGGAGCAGATTCGCTCGACACCGTGGAGTTGGTGATGGCTTTTGAGGAAGAATTTGGCATTGAAGTTCCTGATGAAGCAGCAGAAAAACTTCTCTCCGTGGGTGATGTAGTTAAATACATCGATTCAGTCGCCTAATCATTTTTGATGGCAGTGATATTCTGCTAGGCGTGTCGGGAGTGATCTCGGCACATCAATTTCGGCGGTTTTCCTAAACGAAAACCGCCTTTTGTTTTCCTCTTAAAGTTGCTTTTTCTGATTTTACTGCCAAGATGCCACTACGATGAACGTAACGCGCGATGACTTTCAATATGCGATGGAGACGACACGGGTAATTCATGAACCCGATCGCCGCATCGCCACTTTTGGTGAGACGCGTTTTGAATTTCAATTGGTCAGTGAGTTCATGGATCGTACTGGTGAAGTGCGCGTGCGCAGTGGTGAAATGGAAGCCTGTAAGCCATTGTTGATCCGACCTGATCCAGAAATGGAAATGGATGGCTTCGGTGATGAGGCACGCGAAAAACTTGGAAAGTTACTCGAGGGATTGCGCGCCAATGGCACTGACCTCGCCTTTCTCCAGTATGGTTTTCGCTTTCGTCGTTCTCACGTGCAAGAGGAAATTCTCAAAGAATCCATGGAACAAGTGACGGAGCGACTGCTCGGTGATGTGAGGAAGTCGGGCAACCCGATGCTAGCGATCATCGAGGGAGTGGATGATACGTGGGAAGTTTCGTTGATGAAATTTGCCATGGATATGATCGTGAATTCTCACCAAATCAATACATTCGATTTGAAGCGAAAAAAATTGCTTTAGAAATTGCCGCATATGCGATTCTGGACTTTCATTAAAATCATTTGCGCGCTGATCGTGATCGCGATCGTTGCGATTTCTGCGTATTTTACGATGCATGTGATGGGCAAAGATGTGCCAGAGCCGATTGGAAAAATATTTACTCAATACATACCAGAGCCTGGGAATATGATTTCTGAGCCAGCCATCGATCCTGATAAAGTGGCCGATAGCGAGGTGATGATCGACATCGAACCAGGTGATAAAGCCTTCCAAAAAGCAGCAGAGTTGTTAGCCACAGGCAAAACTACCGAAGCGCGTGAAAAATTGCTTTTTCTCATCAATTACTACCCTTCATCAGGTGCGGCACCGCGGGCCAAACAAATTCTTAGTGAAATGAACATGGATGATTTTCTTTCACTTCATAATAATCCAAATGTCGTTGTCCACAAAGTAGTGCGCGGCGATTCTTACTTGGGCATCACGGCAAAACATCAGACGACGATGGATTGCTTGATGCATCTTAATGGCTACTTGGAACTGCGTGCTCTGCAACCTGGCGATGAAATTTCGGTGATGCCACTGCTATTGCGCGTTACCATTGAGCCAAAACGCGAGGCTTTGACACTATGGAATGGAGGCACTTTTCTGAAAGAATATCGAATCGTAAAAAGTGTCAGTGTGCCGACTTCACTGGTTACTACAAAAATAACTAGCAAAACAGGGGTCATAAACGATAAGAAAGTGCTGCCCACATCAAAGGACTACCGCAGTTCTGAAAAAAACATCATACTTGCCAATGGTCTCAATATCATTCCCATCAACGACGACGCTGAAAACAGTGTTCGGGGGTTCCACCTCGATCGCGCAGATACCGAGGAATTGGCTCTTTTGCTAAGGGTCGGAAATGATGTAGAAATCCGCCCGTAAATTTTGTAATATCTCGCCAGACACCAAATGATCCAATTATTAGAATTTGAAAAACCCATCGCTGAGATGGAACGTGAAATCGAAAAACTGCTGGCGAAATCGTCATCGCAGAACATTGATCTATCGCGCGAAATTAGTGAGATGGAAAAAACGCTATCGGACACTCGATTAGCCATTTATCAAAACCTAACCCCTTGGCAACGTGTGCAGATTGCTCGCCACGTCCAACGTCCATATATGCTCGACTACGTATCACTTGCTTTCACGGATTTCTTTGAACTCCACGGCGATCGCCATATTGGTGATGACAAGTCGATGCCCGGCGGCTTTGCCATGCTTGGTGATCAACGTGTGATGGTAATCGGCCATCAAAAAGGCCGCGATACGAAAGAAAATTTGATGCGGAATTTCGGCAGCGCACATCCGGAAGGGTACCGCAAGGCGATTCGCTTGATGCGTTTGGCTGAAAAATGCAATATTCCGATCATTTGTCTCATTGACACCCCCGGTGCATTTCCTGGGATCGGTGCAGAGGAGCGCAACATCGCCGAGGCGATTGCCTACAATCTCCGTGAAATGATGCTGCTTCGCGTGCCGGTCATTGCCGTAGTGTTAGGCGAAGGCGGCTCTGGCGGTGCGCTCGGCATTGGCGTTGCAGATCGAGTATTGATGATGGAAAACGCCTATTATTCGGTTATCAGCCCTGAAGGTTGCGCTGCCATTTTATGGAAACATCGCAAGCATGCACCAGAGGCAGCCGAGGCGATGAAAATCGCCGCGCCAGATTTGAAGAAGCTCAATTTGATCGATGGCGTCATCCCTGAACCTGTCGGTGGAGCCCACCACGATCACGCCGCCGCCGCGCTGGCATTTCGAGCATCCGTCGCTGCGCAAATCCAAGAACTCTCGCAGTTCTCCACGACAGATTTGTTGCGCAAACGCTACGAGAAATTCCGCCAATACGGCGACTGGCAAGGGAAGTGATTCCTGTGTTGTGATGAATTATGTACAATTATGAAGCTGCATTGATTTTTTGGTTAGTAGTCTTCTTGGTGTTTTTTATTCTGGTAATCTATAAAGTTTTTTGTGGAAAGCACATGATTACTAAAATTCTCTCCAGTGTCTTTATCGTCATTGAAGTCATGGTGATTGCTCTTCCTCTGGCTCTTTTGTATGATTTTAATGAAGAGTCACATTCTGAGTTGTTTAAAAAAGTTCCTTACTTAGGCCTCCTCACAGCAATCATTTGCTTCTGCATTATTTATCTTCGTCGCAAAAAGCAGTATTCTACCGATCATTTTCCTGATGAAAAGCCACCAGCACCTCACAATAGATCAGCAGAATTATTCTAGCTTATTTCTCGACCAGAGTGCCCTCGGTCACACCTAGTTTCTCAAAGACTTGTAGATCGTCATGCAAATCAGCAGCGCTGATTTTATCTGCGAGGAGGTCTTGATAGAGGTCGATGCTACGCTGTGCTTGCACTTTATTTTCGTCTAACAATTCGATGCGGTAATGGCGCAGTCCTGCGTTGAGTAGTTCGGGTAAAAAGCGGGCGCCAGTTTGCGCGCGGCCATTGAATAAAGTATTGCGGCAACCGACATCAGCACTCAAGCGGTGCATTTGCCCGACGCGATCGCGCAGATGAACAACATGTTTTTCACAAGGGCGACCGCAGGTTTTGTAATCAGTCCCCGGCGACATGAAGGCGCAGAAAACACAGTGCTCCATGTGGAAAAGTGGCATGTGTTGATGCAGTGTTAGCTCAAACCACTGCGGTGGCGCATCGCGGAGGAGATCTAACACTTGGGAAATATTCAAATCGTAGGAAATGGTGAGTCGATCAAGGTTAGCTGATTCTAACAGTAATTTTGCGGTGAGCGCGTTGGCGACATTGAGAGAGAAATCGCCAATTTTGATGAGTGAACTACTATTTTTGTAGTATTTTAATGCGGCGAGATTGCGTAAAAGTAAGCCTCGTGGTTCGGCACGTTGGATCATTTTTAAATAACCATCTTCGCCTGGTTTGATGATGCGCGGTGTGGCAAGGATGACTTCAGGGCAGAGGGCTACGGCTTCTTTGTATCGACGCGGATCTTCAAAATCGCAATAGATCATCGGCAAGCCAGCTTCGAGCGCGGCTTCGAGTTGATCCATGGTGCGACACAGGCAGGACAAGGAAGAGTTTTCGGCGATCGCTTCATCGCTTGCAGTTGGCTTCAGTGAGGAAAATTCCACGACTGCTGGCATCACCGGGGCTGCGGTATTTTTTTGTGAGTCGATCTGTTCAATCAAGCTGCGGCGCAGGCGATTGAGTTCACTCACGGCGAGGTGGCAATCGCCCGTCAATTGATTGTCTAACGAATCTAGTTGATAATCGGTGTCACCCAATCGCCCTAACTGTGCGGTAAGAGTTTCGCTGTTCAGCGCGTGCTTTTCCGCGACCATCAATGGTGTGGCAGACGCGATGAATACATCACCACAGCTAAGAAGCAGTGGCTCATTCGGCTTGCCGCTGACCACGAGATGCAGACCTTTCTTGATCGGTGTAAGGCGTGCATTTTGCCATGATTTACGAAGTTCGGTATCGAGTTTTGGATCGGAGGTTTTCCACACCTGATGGCCGACTTGAATGCGATCCCAGTCGAGCGGAGAAAATGTTTGATGAAAATAAATCCGTTGATTTTCAATTTTCCATACACGCCCACCTTGCTCGCGATTGCGATCTTCTCCTGCGTCAAAGACTACGCCATCGCCTCCCTGAATGGGCAGCGGGTGAATCATCTGAAGTTCTATCCAGCCCTGCCCGCATTTGGTGATTTCGCCTAACAAGGCGCCACGTTTTTTGCCAAATTTTCCATGTGTCAGATAGGGGTGATTGCTGCCTTGCAGCCAGCCTGTGGAAAGCCCGCGCGAGAAGGTCATTTCTAACGCATAACGATCTTGTTCATTCACGTGTGATGGCGTTTCCGCGATCGCTGCATCAAGTGCTTTGCGATACACTCGGGTCACTGCGGAAACGTATTCGGGTGATTTTAAACGACCTTCGATTTTGAATGATTTGATTCCTGCTTTGACCAATTCTGGAATCAAATCGACCGCCGCGAGATCTTGCGGCGATAGCAAATATCGTACTGGCCCTAACGGTTTTTGCACGCCGTCGATGATCAAATCATAGGGCATACGACAGGCCTGAGCGCACTCGCCCCGATTCGCGGATCGTTGACCCAGACTCTCACTGGTGAGGCACTGTCCCGAATAAGCAACGCACAAAGCGCCATGGACAAATACTTCCAATGGCGCATGAACTTCTTGTGTAGCATTGTTGAAGCGGTTGAGTTCTTTCAACGACAGTTCGCGCGCGAGAACAGCCCGCTCTAACGGAAAAAGTGACTCCACGAACGCCAATCCTTCAGGTGAAGTAATCGTCATTTGCGTGGACGCATGTATGGCAAGCTTCGGGGCGATCTGCGAGGCGAGTTTTGCCAGGCCTAAATCTTGCACGATGATCGCATCAACACCGCAGGCCTCTAGCCATTGCAATTGCCGAGCGGCATCATCGATTTCGCTGGGAAAAATCAAGGTGTTCATCGTGACAAAACCTTTCACCCCATGGCGGTGCAAAAATTTCAACAATTCAGGCAAATCTTCATCAGTGAAATTATCGGCGCGCAGACGAGCATTGAAGCGTGATAGCCCGAAAAAAATCGCATCTGCTCCATGCGTCACTGCCGCACGTGCGCAATCCCAGTTGCCAGCAGGCGATAAAAGTTCGGGTGTGTTGTCGTTGTTGATCATGTTGATATGACCATCGTATCACTAATTCGCTGCATTTTCACGGATAATTTTCCCCATAAATGCGAAAGATTTCCCCAGTTTTTGCGTATCTATGCTACAGTTTCATTATGCAGTTTTTCGAATCAAAATATTTCACTTTCTTTGGCAAAAATACTGCAATCTTGCTGCTGGCGTTGCTTACTGCACAATGCAAAAAAAGTGAAGCTGCTAAAAATTCCGAGCCCGCAACGCAAGCCGCAATGCTGGTGAATGCGGATCGAAAAATCGACTTCAATCGCGATGTGAGGCCAATTTTATCCGATCGTTGTTTCGGTTGCCACGGTCCTGATGGAAACAAGGGCAGAGAAGCTGGTCTTCGCCTTGATACTGTCGAAGGTGCCACCGCGGAGTTGAAAAGCGGCAATCGAGCGATTATTCCGGGCAACATCGAAGAGAGCGAAATGGTAACACGCATTCATTCCCATGATCCAGAGGAAATCATGCCTTCGCCGAAATTGAACCGACCACTCAACGACCAAGAGCGCGCGATTTTAACAGTTTGGATCAAACAAGGTGCCGAGTATCAACCGCATTGGGCTTTTGTCACTCCGAAAAAATATCCTGTGCCGTCTGTCATTGATGGCGCTTGGTGCAAAGATGACATTGACCGTTTCACCTTGGCAAAAATGGAGGAACAAAAGATCAAACCGAATGCGCTAGCTGATCGCGCTACTTTGCTCCGACGGGTATCATTTACTCTAACAGGATTGCCGCCATCACCGGAACAGGTCGAAGCATTCGTCAACGATCCTGCTCCGAATGCTTATGAAAAAGTAGTAGATGCTTTGCTAGCTTCACCCCACTACGGCGAGCGTCTCGCACAAGATTGGTTAGATGTGTCGCGCTTTGCCGATACCTATGGTTATCAATCAGATAAAAACTGTTTCGTATACCCATGGCGTGATTGGGTCATAAAGTCATTCAATGAAAATTTATCTTTCGATAAATTCGCGACATGGCAAGTTGCAGGGGATTTATTGCCGAACGCCACTCAAGATCAAAAGCTGGCGACTGCTTTCAATCGACTGCACCGCCAAACAGAGGAAGGCGGATCAATCGAAGCAGAGTTTCGCCAAGAGTATGTCTCTGATCGTGTGCACACCTTTGGCACCGCTTTTCTCGGTTTGACGATGGAGTGTTGCAAATGTCACGATCACAAATACGATCCGATTTCGCAAAAAGATTATTACAGCATGGCATCAATGTTTGGGCAGATTGATGAGTGTGGTCTCTATCCATACTCGCTAAGCACCACGGCACCCGCGCCATCCATGCATCTGATGGAACCTCATCATCCTGCAGAAGTCGCCAAGCGTGCTGCGGCGTTAGAGTCTGCGGAAAAAAATTACCAAACCGTGCGCGGGTCGCGCGATGCCGCATTCGATGCCTGGCTTGCGGCGACTGCAACTATCGCGATGTCTCCCGCCGCAGGACAATATCCTTTTGATTCTGCGGAAGGCAATAAACTGGCCAATCTAGCTCCCAATGGTGCCCCTGCGTCCATTGGTGGTGGACAACTCACCCCAGTACCTGGAGTCGTGGGCAATGCGATGACCTTCGATGGCGATACACTAGTTAAGCTCGATGGCATTTCTGGCATTACGCGTAATGATGCACTGAGCATCTCGCTGCGAATTCTCTCACCAGATGTGAAACCCCGCGCCGTGATTCTCCATAGTGGCCCAGGGATGTATTCGCAGTCTGCTGATGCATCGGGTTTTGAACTATTGTTAGAAAATGGGAAACTACGTTGGAGCTGTATTCATCTATGGCCCGGCTGTGCAGCGTCTATTGAAACGAAAGCGCCATTTCCGATAGGAAAATTTGTGCAAGTCACCGTTACCTACGATGGATCATCTTCGGCAGCGGGATTAAAAATGTACTTCGATGGTAAACCAGCTACTACGGTTGTAGTACGTGATCGACTTGATAAATCAATTGTCGCAGATGTCATCAAAGTCGGCGCGCGTCCACGTGATGATCGAGGTTTTGCCCAGGGGCAGATCGATGATCTATCGGTTTTTCGTCACGTTCTTACCCCAATGGAAGTGGCAGAGTTGGCTGGCGTAGCCATGGATCCCATTTTCCAATTAGCCAAAACGGGAAATGCTGAGGCAAAGTCTCAAGTGAAAGAGTATTACCTAGCTCACGTGGACGCTGATGTGACTGCTGCTTGGCAAGCCGCGTTAGCTGCTAGTAGGCTACTTCACGAAGATTATCTTGATCATATTCCGTTAATGATGTGCATGGAGGAAACGCCATATAAAAAACAATTTCATGTGCTCACCCGTGGCGACTATGCATCGCCCGATCTAACAAAACCTGTGGAGCCAACTCCTCCTGCTGCGGTAATGGCATTTGCTGCAGACGCACCGCGCAATCGGCTCGGTTTAGCGCAGTGGATGATCGATCCAAAAAATCCGCTGGTCTCGCGCGTGGCGGTTAATCGATTTTGGATGATGTGCTTTGGCAATGGCCTCGTTGCCTCGCAAGAAAACTTTGGCTTGCAGGGTGATGCGCCTACTCATCAAGAATTGCTAGACACCCTATCTAACGATTTCATTACTAGCGGATGGGACATGAAAAAATTACTCAAACGCATTGTCATGAGTTCTACCTTCCAGCAGTCATCGACAAATACTAAAGAAAAACTAGAACGTGATCCTAAAAATCAATTGCTCTCGCGTGGGCCAAATTATCGTCTGTCGGGCGAGGCGATTCGCGATCAAGCACTGGTAGCAGCAGGTTTATTGGTGGAGAAAATTGGCGGGCCGAGCGTGAAACCATGGCAACCGCCTGGTCTGTGGTCTGAGGCAGGTGCTTCGGGAGGTGAATATAAGCCAGACAGTGGAGAAGGTTTGTATCGTCGCAGTCTTTATACTTATCGCAAGCGCACGGCGCCACCACCGAGCATGGTGACTCTCGATGCAGGTAGCAGAGAAATTTGTCAACCGCGGCGATTGACCACGAACACTCCCTTGCAACCGTTGATTTTTCTCAACGATTTGAGTTTCTTCGAATGCGCTCGTAAGATCGCCAAACGTGTGATGACGGAGAAGCCTGGAACTTCTGAGGAGCAGGTTCAGAGAGCGTTTCAAATTCTAACAAATCGCCCGCCACGCGATGCTGAATTGAAGGCGCTTGCGGAACTTTTCGCATCTCAAAAAGCCACTTATGAAAAAGATCCAGTCGCCGCGAAAGCAGTGTCGGGTGATGGCAATCCGACATTTGCGGCTCTAACAATTGTTTGCTCCACTTTGCTAACCTCTGATGCTGTGCTAACCGTACGCTAACCATTATTCCTATGAAAACACCTCCGCCAAGCTACGATCAATTGATGGGCTTTACTCGTCGTCATTTCCTCGGTTCATCAGGCCTAGGGCTGGGTGCTATGGCGCTCTCGCACTTGATGGGCAGTGGGAATGCCAGTGCTTCTACTACTGGTGTGCTCGGTGCGCCGCATCATTTTGCGAAAGTCAAACGTGTGATCTATCTGTTTCAAGCAGGTGGCCCTTCCCATTTGGAAACGTTCGATTTCAAGCCATTGCTCCGCGCGGGACACGGTAAAGCACTGCCAAAAGAAGTGATCGGTAATCAACGATTATCGACGATGAGTGGCAATCAAAGTTTGCTGCCAATGGCGGGATCATTTGCCAATTTCACCAAAAATGGAAAATCAGGAATGGAGATTTCTGACACCTTACCCTACACCAAACAAATCGCTGATGAGATTTGTTTGATCAACACGATGCATACCGAAGCGATCAATCATGATCCTGCGATTACCTTTTTTTGTTCCGGGAACCAAGTGCCAGGTCGTCCGTCGATGGGGTCTTGGGCATCGTACGGACTTGGTAGTCTTAATCAAAATTTACCTTCTTTCATTGTATTGGTATCAAAAAATTCTTCACGCGATCAACCTCTCTACACGAGACTCTGGGGGTCTGGTTTTTTGCCGAGCGAACATCAAGGTGTTCAGTTTCGTGCGGGAAAAGAGCCCGTGCTATATCTAACAAATCCCGAAGGCGTTTCTCCGCATGTCCGTCGTGATATGTTAGATGCACTTGGGAAATTAAATCTATCCGAAGCAGAAAAAGAGCTCGATCCTGAAATCAATGCGCGCATAGCTCAAGCGGAGATGGCATTTCGCATGCAGACCAGTGTACCTGATGCTACTGATCTATCGGATGAAACGGAGGAAACGTTTAACCTCTATGGCCCTGATTCTAAAACGCCTGGTACTTATGCGGCGAATTGTTTGTTAGCCCGGCGCTTGATCGAGCGTGATGTGCGCTTTGTGCAATTGTTCCATCAAGGATGGGATCAACATGGTGATGTGGTGGGAGGCATTACGCGTCAATGTAAGCAGACCGACCAAGCATCGGCCGCGCTGGTCATCGATCTAAAACGTCGCGGTTTGTTAGAAGATACTCTCGTTGTTTGGGGTGGTGAATTTGGCCGCACTGCCTATTCACAAGGGAAAATGAGTGCCAATAATTATGGTCGTGATCATCATCCACGCTGCTTCAGCATTTGGCTAGCGGGTGGGGGAGTGAAAGGCGGGCTCACCCATGGCAAGACCGATGACTACGGTTACAACATTCTCGATGGCGGCGTTCATGTGCACGATTTGCACGCGACGATGCTGCATTTGATGGGGGTGGAGCACGAGAAACTCGTTTACAAATTCCAAGGCCGTTATTTCCGCCTCACCGACATTGCGGGTAATGTGGTGAAGCCGATCCTAGCGTGATGTTAGAGTGCGCTGAATTTTTGATCGAGAAATTGTAGGATCAGTGTCTCCGTTGCTTCGTGGTCGATGCGAGAAAATACCTCGATGCAGAAACCACGGGCAATCAATTGTCGGGCGGTATCTGCATGGATACCACGCGCGCGCAGGTAAAATATTTCCTCCTCGCTGATTTGTGAGCTAGTGCTGCCGTGACTGCATTTCACATCATCGGCATTGATTTCCAATCCTGGCATGGAGTTGGCTTCGCAGGTGTTCGACATCAACAAATTCCGACACGTTTGATAGGCATCAGTGCGGTGGGCACCTTCGTCAACCGAAATGAGACCAGAGAATATCGTGCGCGATTCATCGTATAAGGCATTTTTATACAATAAGTCCGAGTAGGCACCAGGAGAAACGTGGTGTTGGAAAGTGCGTTGATCATATTCTTGATCGCCTGATGGCACAGATACGGCGAGCATGTAGGATCGCGCTGCTTCACCTTCTAAACGAGAAAGTGATTCTGCGCGGGCCCATGATGCACCAGTGCTGAGGAGGAAGTTGCAGCTTGTTGCTTCTGCTGCGACGGTATTTTCGTTGATGGTGATGATTTTGCTAACGGCATTCATCGCTTGAATGGCCACGTAGTTGAGCGATGAATGTTTCCCGGTAATCAAATCATTCACAGCAATCGCGAGAGTATTATCCTTGGAGCTGACCGATTGAAATGTTTCGATTACCCGAACCTTGGCGTTGGTGCCTGTTACGATTAATGTGTGTGGGAAAGTCGTGGTATTTTCTCCATGGAACCAATGATGGATTTCGATTGGCTCAGCAACCTCAGTGTGATCAGGCACATGGATGAAAACGCCGTTGCGCAATTGTGATGCGTGAAGAGCAGAAAATTTTGCAGAGCCTAGTTGTGATTCGCGTCGCATGAAATATGCTTCGACCAGATCAGAATGCTTTATCAGCGCTTCTTCTAACGAAAGAAAAATTACGTTCTCTGGCAAATTACTTTGTTGATGAATGACCTCACCGTTAGCGAAAATGATTTTCGCAGAGGGAGTCGTGTTGCTGGCAGACGCTTGGATCAATGCTTCAGCATCACAGTTCACATCCGTTGCGGGCAACGTATAATCGGCAAAATTTAATTCGCTGATGGTGGAAAAACGCCAAGTTTCATCCCCGCGTTTCGGTGAAGGTATGGCAAGGAATTTTTCCCACGCTGCTTGCTGGCGCCGAGCAAACCATTCGGGGTAAATCGCTGGCGTTCGTTGCTGAGTGGTGAGGATTGATGGTAAAGAAATCGCTGTAGGCATGGTAAAAAATGATAATAAATGGAAATTTTATGGGAGGTGGTTGGCTAGATCAGCCAAGTCTTTGGGCCGTCCCGAGGCGAGTTTGTTTTTCTTTAGGTCAGGCAATGATATCAGAGGGATATGAATTTCGTTAGAGATAATCCAGTAAGATTTTTCAGCATAACACTCCGCAAAATTCACGCCGGGAATGGATACGAAAATTTCGATTTTCCATGGTGGATTACCCATGCGGACAATACCATCGGCGCGCATGAAAAGTTCTTTTGTTAGCGTTGGAGTATCAAAGCCAAACTGGTGTAGAGCAGCGACAATTTTATCAGCATTTTCGGCTGAATTTTCTACCCAAAAATCAATATACTCGGTGTTACGTGGTCTTCCATAGTAAGAGACCGCGTAACCGCCAATCAGTAGATATTTTACGTCGCTTTGATTAAACAACTGACAAAATTCTCTGAAGTCCCTGTGGAGAGGATTGTTCATCGGGGTAGGATTGTTGGCGCAGGGTTTCTAACAAAATCATGCGTTCTTCTGGAGTCATGCTCATCCATTGTTGACGTTCATTTGTCTCGGCTTCCTCAAAGGAATCAAAGACTTCAAACGTGAACTTTTTGGGGTCGGGCATAGGAATAAAAATAAAGATTTACGATTACTAGCTTAGCCAACACTGCCTTCCATTTCTAGGTCGATGAGGCGTTTGAGTTCTACGCTATATTCCATGGGGAATTCTCTCACCAAATCATTGATGAAACCGTTCACTGCTAGCGACATCGCTGCTCCTTCGCTGATGCCGCGTTGCATCATATAAAACAACATCTCTTGCGAGACTTGACTAACACTGGCTTCGTGTTGTGTGGCGTGTTGGTTTCCTTTCACGGTGATCGCAGGATACGTATCCGTCCGTGATTTGGTGTTGATCAGCAAGGCGTCACACTCGGTATTATTTTTGCATCCTTTCAAATGCTTGGGAATGTGAACTTGTCCGCGATAGGTAGAACGACCCGTTCCCACAGAAATCGATTTTGATACTACGTTGCTAGTAGTTTCGTCGGCGGCATGAATCATTTTAGCGCCGGTATCTTGGTGCTGCCCGGTGTTTGCCAGAGCGATCGAGATCACTTCACCGCGTGCTTTACGGCCTTTCATGATCACACCTGGATACTTCATCGTGAGACGCGAACCAATGTTGCAATCGATCCAGCGGACCTCTGCGTTTTCCATGGCGATGCCGCGCTTGGTGACGAGATTAAACACGTTGGACGACCAGTTTTGCACGGTGACGTATTGAATTTTAGCGCCTTTGAGAGCGACCAGTTCTACCACAGCTGAGTGCAGTGTGGCGGTCTCGAACTTCGGTGCGGTGCAACCCTCCATGTACATCAACTCGGATCCTTCATCGGCGATGATCAAGGTGCGCTCGAACTGGCCAAAATTTTCCGAATTGATGCGGAAATACGCTTGTAGAGGTTGTTTGAGTTTCAGCCCCTTAGGAATGTAAATGAATGATCCTCCCGAAAATACGGCAGAGTTCAATGCGGAAAATTTATTGTCACCAGTAGGGATGACTTTGCCGAACCATGGGCGAAAAATTTCTTCATGCTCTTTCAGTCCTTCTGCTGAGTTGACGAAAATTACGCCTTGTTTGCTGAGTTCTTCTTTGACATTGGAGTAAGCAGCTTCTGAGTCGAACTGCGCTTCCACACCTGCGAGAAAGGCGCGTTCTTGCTGTGGAATTCCTAGTCTTTCAAACGTTTCTAAAATGTCAGCAGGCACATCATCCCATGAACGCTTTGGTTTTTCTCCATCGGAGAGGTAATAGCGGATTTCATCAAAGTTGATGTTGTTGAGATCTTCTGTCGCCCAGTTGGTGGGCATTGGTTTATCGCGAAAAACTTTTAGCGCGCGGTGACGAAATTCGCGAACCCAATCAGGATCGTTTTTGACGTCGCTAATGTAGTCGACGGTTTTTTCTGATAGGCCGCGACCGGCGTCAAATTTATTGCGCTCTGGGAAAGTGAAGTCGCCAATGGAGCGGTCGATATTGACAGCCTCTGCGGTGTCAGTATCAAGTGTTTCTGGTAAGTAATCGAGAGACATGGGGATAGAGAGTTATGGATTTGCTACTTAAACAGTAGCCAGTTCTTTTAAGAAATCGTAACCGTTTTCTTCCAGTTCTAGTGCAAGTTCAGGGCCGCCAGAACGAACGATTTGGCCAGCAGCCATGACGTGCACGTAATCGGGTGCAATGTAGTCGAGCAAGCGCTGATAGTGGGTGATCATCAGAATGCCGCGCTCGTGCGAACGCATCGCATTGACGCCTTTGGCGACGATTTTCAAGGCATCGATATCAAGGCCTGAATCAGTTTCATCTAAGATCGCATACTTAGGTTCTAACATCATCATTTGCAAAATTTCGTTGCGCTTCTTTTCTCCACCAGAAAAACCTTCATTCACGGCACGCGCTGTGAATTTGCGATCCATCTCTAACAAATCCATTTTGCTGTAGAGATTCTTGTAGTAAGCCACGGCATCGATCTCCACGCCTTTGGGCAAACGAGCTTGTAGTGCGGCGCGGATAAAATTGGCATTCGAAACACCTGGCACTTCAGCAGGATACTGGAATGCGAGGAAAACTCCTGCACGTGAGCGCTGATCGATGTCCATTTCTAGAATGTCAAGGCCATCTAGAGTTACCGAACCTTCAGTAACAAGGTAGCCTTCGTGACCAGCAACGACTTTCGAGAGTGTTGATTTCCCCGATCCGTTCGGGCCCATGATGGCGTGTACTTCGCCAGCAGGGATTTCCAGATTGACGCCTTTGAGGATCGGCGTGCCGTCTTCGAGAGTTGCGTGTAGATTTTCGATAAGTAGTGACATAATATTGGAAGAATAGAAGATTGTAAATTAGGCGAGTGATCCGCGTAGAGTTAGCTCGATGTTGGTGATTTGAGTGCCGGCAGGAAGTTCGAGAAAATCTTCCAGTTTCACACCAGGTTTGAAGGTGATGTCATGGATTTTTCCTGTACTATGATCGTGAAAATGCCCATGTTCGTGAAGGTTAGGGCAATAACGACACGACTCGCGGTCAAAGTGCACTTGGCGAATGATGCCGTGCTGAACCAGCGCTTCGAGACAGTTATAGACCGTTGCCAGAGAGATTTGAGGCAATTTGTCTTTCACTTCCATGAATACATCTTGTGCCGTCGGGTGCACACGATTTTCCATCAGTGATTTATAGACTTCACGGCGCTGACGCGTCATGCGCAATCCGTTGATTTCCGCAGGGAAATTCTCGGCATCGGGGATATTTTCAGAGTTGCTAACCATGTTGGGTGGCGAAACCTAGCCCAACTTTTCAAAAGATCAAGAATGATTCTTATTTTTATTACTATTTTTTAATAGCCCTTCCAAAACAGGATCGCACAGGTGAGAACGGCCACGCCATAGGCTAGACCACCAACACAGAGAGCCTTCCAGCGGCTCTGGCTTGCGGTGGCCCAAGTGACAGCATCACGGAACATGTAGGGCATACCAACCCAGAACAGTGAGCAAATCACCAGTCCGTATGTCCAGATCGGAACGAGAAGCCTAGTTTCCGGGTCTTTTAAATCGGAGGCGCGGAACAGTAATTCCGCTATGAGCAACCCCAACAAACCTAAGGCGCGTACGGATAAAAATTCTTTGATCGAATAGGCCACAAGAACAAATAACACGGGCATCAGCAACCTCAGCCATGGCTTTACCGCATTGAATTCCGTCATATCCATCGCTAGCGAGCTTACCCATCCTTTTCCTTCAGGTGCGATCAATAGCCAAAACCAAAGAAATCCGATGCCGAGAATGATTTGCCCGATTTTTTGATTGCGCGGAAAGCTGACGAGAAATTTCTGCGCACATTCTGCGCGAAAGAGCAACAGCGCATGGCCAACGATCAGCAGTATGCCAAAAACGATACCTGTTTGATGGAGAGAAAGGCGTTCATAGGCGTGCATCGCAGAATTCATGGCGAGGTGGTAATACGTTAGCAGGTTACGTGGTGCAAGACTAATCGACTCGGTAAAATCATCTGATTACAATACGTCACGCACCCAAAAATGCAGGGTATTTTGTTGTTCTTCCTTATGGCCAATTTCCTGCCATGCGAGATTTGCTGATAATTCACGGTGTTCTTGATAACCGCGTTTTTGCCAGAGATGTTCATTGCTGCGATAGTTCGTTGGACGCAGAGCGTGGGTTTCTGGGCGGTCAACCGCGCAAAAAGCGGTCGTCGTATAACCTAGCTTTTTTGCATGGCCTTCGCGATGGTCAAAAAAAGCATGCCCGATACCGCGTCCACGATACTCGCTGAGAAGCACGGATTCACCCAAATAAAAAATCGTTTCTAGCGGCCAAGCATGATTGCTGAATGCTCGTTGAAATGCTGCGTCTGCTGATGACAATGGCAGCCCAGTCGAGACGCCAATGATTTCGTCGTCTGCATACGCCAGCACAAAGATGCTTTGCTCGCACTGACTGTAGCAACGCAGATAATCATTCTCGTAGGCAAGATCCCCATCGTAAAGGTAGGGGTATTCACGAAAAACCTCGATGCGCAGACGTGCTGCAGCATCGAGGTAGGGTAAAATGTCCTTTCCGCTCTTGGTGACGATCGAGATCTTCTTCACAAGAACGGATGGATGGGCGTGTCGTTCTTAGAACTTGTAGTCCAGATAGAAGTTGAACTGTCCGCCTTTATCCGCTTCTGCATCAGGAGCTTCTACTGGCAAAGCATAGTCAAATGCCAGTGGACCAAACGGTAAGTTCAGACGAAGTCCTACGCCGTAGTCGGAGTAGTAATCACCGGGGCTGAAATCGAAGGAGTCTTCATTGACAAAACCTGCATCATAAAACACCGCGCCGCGCACTTGCTCGAACAAGGGCACCGTGTATTCCACGGAAAGCCAGCCCATCGAGTTGCCACCGATCACCTCTTTCGAGGTTGCATCACGAGGTCCGACATCACGGAACTCAAATCCACGCAGTGTGCGAGGTCCACCGAGATATTGGCGATCGAAGATCGGCACATCATCATCATCGGTGCTATCCACCATGCCTACTTCACCGGTTACGGAGAGAATGCTATCCCATGCGAGGTTCCAGTATTTCTGTCCGGCTGCGGAGAAGGTTACGGTATTAACGTCACCGCCGAGACCTGCATAGTTGATTCCGAGATCAACCTTGTGGCCCTCGCGAGGGATTTGGTTACTATCACGACTGTCATAAACGTAGTTCAGCGCGAATGAGCTGCGGAGGTAGCTATCATCCAAGGCTTGGAAATAGGTGGCATTTGGACCATCCTCAATATCAAGTTCGATATTTTCAAAGCGATATTCACCTTTCAAATAGGCCTTTTCACCCAGTGGTTGGCGTAAAAAGATCGCCGCGCCAATGTTCGTTTGATTGTAGAAATCACTGAAGAAAAGTGCATTGCGATAGAATACTTCGCCGCCCAGTGAAAGTTTGCGATCAAGGAACCATGGCTCTACGAGAGACATGGAAAAATCACGCCGCTGTTGTCCAGCGCGCAGACTGGCGGAGAAACGTTGGCCGCCACCAGTGAAATTCCATGGATTGAGAAGATCAAAGTTGGTCTGCTCCACATTGACATAACCAACGATGCTATCAATGTTGCTGAATCCTACACCGAAGCTGAGCGAGCCAGTTTTCTTTTCATCAACCAAAATGTTGAGGTCGCGATAGCCGCCACTGCCTGGAACGGCACTGACTTGAGCGTCATTGAAATAGTTCAAGTTTTTGAGACGAGTGCGCGTGGTGTCGACGTCCACAGAGTTGAACCAGTCGCCTGGCTTGAGCGGAACTTCACGGCGGATCACTTTGTCTTTTGATTTTGTGTTGCCTGTAATGTTGACACGTCCCACACGATTGCGGCTGCCTTCAGTGATGCGGTAGGTGATTTGAACAGTGTTGTTAGAAGCATTACGAATGTCTGGCACAACCGTTGCATCTGCGTAACCACGAGATCCATAGTAACTGCGGATTTGCTCAATGTCCGCGCGCATTTTTTTCGAGGAATAAGCATCACCGCTGACGAGCGTGAGCGCTGGATAAAGTTCCTCTGGTTTGAAAACTGTCATAGTGCCAAAGCCAGCGCCTTGCACGGTGTAACGTGCGCCTTCGTTGATCGGGATCACTAAATCCATCTTGCCATCGCCTGTAGGAACGCGCTGGATGCCAGAGCTGGAGACGCGGAGATAACCTTTGTTGCGGTAATAATCGAGAATTTCTTCAAGGTCTTCGTCTAACTGATTGCCTTCGACGCGGCCAGACTTCGTGATGATGGAGAAGATGCTCTTCTGCTTGGTTTTCATCACTTTTTTCAAATCAGGGGCAGAAATATTGTTGTTGCCCTCGAAGCGGATTTTACGCACTTCGTTTTTCATGCCTTCATCGATGAGGAAAATCAGCGAGGCGCCACCACCTTCGCCAGGTTGCATGCGGTGAGTTACAGACACATCAGGATAACCGTAGCCTTGGTAGTAGGCTTCGATATTGCGGCGTGCAGTTAAAATTTGTTCGTCACTCAGCGGGCCGCCAGCCTTGAGCTTGGATTCTTTGGCGAGTTTGCCATCGCTGAAAATACTATTGCCGACAAAGCCCACGGAGTCGAGCGGGGGACGAGTGGTAACTTCAGCAATCAATTTCACCCCATTACCAACTGGTTCTGCAAGCCAACGCACGTCGTCGACTTTGCCCGATTCATAGAGTTTCTTAATATCGGAATCGAGTTTTTCGGTGTTGTATGCTTGCCCTGCGCGAGTGCTCAAGTAGCCGCGAATCGCCGCTTCATCTACTGTTTTCTTTCCAAGATAACGGATTTCTACGTTGGTGATATTTTTGCCTTCGAAATCGACTTGCCCCATGGAAACAAGAGGAGCGCAGCAAAGGAGTGCGGTGAGGAACATCGCAGGCTTGCGTGAGCCACGCAGCGAATCAGTGATTGGAGAAAATGGCAGTGATTTCATAAATGCTTCGTAATTCTTAATGAACAAGCTCATCAGACTGTCTCAAGACGCATCCGTCAAGGCGGAATATTGGATTTCTTTCATAATTTTGACGCTCGGTGCTCAGATACTGTGAGACCCGGAGGCAAGCCGTCCGCAATCCCAAGTATTCTTTAGAATTTGCGCTCGCTTATGAAAAGCGATTTGTTATCTTTTTCTCATGCAACGGTGGCGCAAATTATCCTCTTGGCTGATCATGTTCAGCGTGTGTGCTGGAGCGATGCATGCGGAAGAGAAAAAAAATCCGTTAGAAGTTACGATGCTTGCGGAGCAATCCACTGTCGCCCCGGGTTCCGTTGTTCAGGTGGGTTTTTTGCTGCATCATCCTGTCGGCAATCATACCTATTGGAAGCATCCAGGAATTGTTGGTCTTGCGACAAAGATCGAGTGGGATTTGCCTGACGGCTTCACTGCGGGTGAAGTGCTTTGGCCTGCGCCAGAAAGAGTGAAGATGGCGATATACGCTGCGCAAGGATATGAGCGCGATGTGTTGTTGATGGTGCCGGTCACGGTGCCAAAGCAGTTCACAGATCAGGTCTGCCATTTGCGCGCTCGACTTTCGTGGATGTGCTGTAGCGACCACTGTTACCCTGCGCAGAATGTGTCATTTTCGTTAGATATTCCGGTGGGTGGAATAACGAAGATTGACGAAAAAAATCATACGCTGTTCGAGCAGCAACGTGCCCAAGTGCCGCAAGTGGATCCTGCCTGGACGACATCAGTTACGGTTGATCAGGATATCATCCGCTTGACGGTCCAAGCTGCCGCTGGCAACACACGCAGCGTGGCGGAACTCGGCGAGTTGTGGTTTTTTACGAACGATGGCGCAGTGGATTCTTCCAAGCCACAGCGGGTAATTGATCGTCAACGAGATCGGCTCACGATTGAACTAACAAAATCAGAGTTCGCACCGAAAGTCATGACATCACTTCCAGGAGTGCTGAGTGCGGCAAAAGACGGGCAGGGGACAAAATTCATCGAAATTAATTCAGTGATCTCATCCGATAAATAGCCGTTCCAAAAATCGATATGGTTTGGAATCGACGCGGTGTGAATTGTTGCTACCATCGCGCCATGCAATTACTTGATCAATTAGGTGTCGCACTCGGCTTGGCCACGCTGGCTGGGCTTAATCTATATCTTACTGTGCTCATCGCCGGTGCTGCGGTGCGCTTTCATTGGATCGAACTTTCTGGAGCATATGAAAACCTTGCGGTGCTGGCCAATCCTTGGGTGATGGGGGTGGCGGGTGCGCTTTTTCTGATCGAGTTTTTTGCGGATAAAGTTCCTTGGGTCGATAGCACTTGGGATGCCGTGCATACGGTTGTTCGTCCCGCTGGTGGAATTTTCCTGGCGCTAGCTGCACTGGGCCACATGGATTCTACTATGACTGTAGTAGCTGCGCTCCTTGCTGGTGGCGCGGCGCTGGCTACTCATGGCACGAAGGCTAGTACGCGTTTGCTGTTGAATGCCTCACCAGAGCCCGTGACAAACAGCGTGGCGAGCTTGGCCGAAGATGGATTGGTGGTCGGTGGCATGGGGCTTATTGGCGCTGCGCCGATGGTGGCATTTGTGGTGTTTACCATCGTTGTGATTGTTTGTCTGATGCTCATGACATGGTTGTGGAAAAAAGTTTTCCGCCGTCGTAGGAAGAAAGCGTTAGAAGTGAATCAATTGTTAGCAACGCAACAAAAAATTTAACGAGATGTCGCGTGCATTGATAGCCGGGCTCGAACTCGGCGGCACAAAAACAGTGGTCGCGATTGGTGATCGTGACGGCACCGTGGCTGAGGAATTTCGTTATCCTACGACAACCCCAGAAGAAACGCTCGCCATTGCCATTGATTGGTGGCGTGAACGCGGCGAGGTGGTGGCGTTGGGCATTGCTTCTTTTGGACCCTTGCGTTTACGGCGTGATGCTGTCGATTACGGTGTCTATCTAACGACTCCTAAACTCGCATGGCAGGGTTTTTCACTGGTTGATTTTTTTGCCAAATATTTACCAAGTGCCAAGCTGACGATTGAGACCGATGTGAATGCAGCACTGCTTGCTGAGTTGAAAATAGGTGCGGCTCAAGGTCTGAAAAATGCCCTCTATCTGACTGTCGGTACGGGCATCGGTGCGGGAGTTTGCTGCGAGGGGCGATTGGTTCACGGCATGCTGCATCCAGAGATGGGGCATTTGCGTGTGCCTCGTTTTGTTGGCGATGACTTTGCGGGAGTTTGTCCGTTTCATGGCGATTGTTGGGAGGGGGTGGCGAGTGGTCCAGCGATCGAAAAACGCTGGGGATTGCCCGCGCATCTTTTGCCAGAAGATCACCCGGCATGGGAGATGGAGGCATATTATTTAGCGCAGGGATTATTTTCTGCGAACACGATTCTCTCTCCTGAACGCATGATTCTAGGCGGTGGAGTTTCGCAAGCCCCGCTGTTGCATGAGCGGATCTCGGAGCACATGCGTCATCTGAGCAACGGTTATTTTCCTGATCTCGGTGTTCTACTCAGTCCGCCATTATTAGGCCAACAGGCTGGTATTATTGGCGCGCTTTTACTGAACGATACACTGTAAAAAGTAGATAGGTTTCTGGTATGATAATTTCACAGTAGATATTTGTTAGGCTGGGTTCTTTCGTCGCGCTACTTTCACACCTTTGGTCATCATCGCTTCAATCAATTTTCCGACCAAGGGGTTGGGAAAATGTCGACTAGCAGTAACGGCGAAGAATGTTTCGCGAAGTTCTGCGATCCGATGGGTCACCACCAGTGCGCCTGATGCAATTTCATCCTGCACGACCACGGGGGGGACTAGCGCGAGCACATCGCCCTCTCTCGCCAGAAGACGTAGCATCGCCATATCATCGACCTCAGCCATCATCATTGGGCGCACTCCGGCGCTGGTTAGCAAGCGATCAAATCCCTCACGTGTGTTGCTTTCGAAGCTAGGCAGAACGAGTGGCACTCCGTGAAAGTCTTTCATAAAAAAACACTAGTAATTCAACCGGACGACGGCCAAAATCTGACAATCGAATTCACCTGACCCTGCCTGGCAATCAAAAAAAAGCCGCACACAAAATAATAATTTGACAAAGCGGTTTGGAAATCTACTTTCACCGCTGATTAATTTGATACTCAAAACTAGCAAATTCTACCATGTTAGTCTTGTAGCGTCGAGTTTTACTTCTATTCTCACAACTCACTCATGAACTCACCCAACGCCTCTGCCAGTACCCCGTCATCCAGTAATTTGTCCAAAGATTTGGTGGCCGGACTGGTGGTTTTCCTCGTTGCTCTTCCTCTCTGTCTGGGAGTCGCCCTCGCTTCCAATGCTCCACCGATCTCGGGTCTGATTGCGGGAATCCTCGGTGGCATTGTGGTCGGCATTCTTAGCGGTTCTCATACCAGCGTCAGCGGGCCTGCCGCAGGCCTGACCGCCGTGGTAGCCGTTCAGATTGCCAATCTAGGCAGTTTCGAGGCCTTTCTTGTTGCGGTGATTCTCGCTGGTGCGCTTCAGGTGATCCTAGGTATCGCCCGCGCTGGATTCATCGCCTCATTCATTCCGGTCAGCGTCATCAAGGGCCTCCTTGCTGCCATCGGCGTCATCCTGATCCTCAAGCAGATTCCCCACCTTGTTGGGTTCGATGCCGATCCGATGGGAGACAAGGCGTTCCTACAGCCAGATGGTGAGAACACGTTCACCGAACTTCTGCGATCACTTTCATTCGTCCATCCTGGGGCAATGCTGATCGGCTTGCTTTCGATCGCAACCATCGTTGCTTGGGACAAGATCAAGTTTCTCAAAAAACTGCCCGTGCCAGCCCCGTTGGTGGTGGTAATCCTAGGAGTCGCCGTGAGCCAGTTTTTCAAGTCAATAGGCGGCATGTGGTTGGTCGAACCGAGTCACCTAGTGGCCGTCCCGGTGACCGGTGGCCCAGTAGAGTTCATGCAGACGGCCTTGATTTTTCCGAAGTGGGAAACCCTCGGCAATTCGGCCGTCTACTTCTCCGCCTTCACCATAGCTATCGTCGCGTCGATTGAAACCCTTCTCAACATCGAGGCGGTCGACAAGATCGATCCGAAACAGCGCCTCACGCCACCAAACCGCGAGCTGGTCTCTCAGGGCCTGGGCAACATGCTGGCCGGCCTCATTGGTGGACTGCCCATGACCAGCGTGATCGTACGCAGCAGCGTCAACATTGGAGCCAAGGCAGAGACCAAGATCAGCGCTATCTTCCACGGCGTTCTTCTCCTCGGTTGCGTGGTGTTCATGCCGGGAATCCTCAACATGATTCCCCTTTCTGCGCTCGCTGCCATTTTGCTGATGACCGGCCTCAAGCTGGCCAGCCCGAAGCTGATCAAGCAAATGTGGGGTGAGGGTAAAAAGCAATTCCTACCCTTTATCATCACGGTCCTTGCCATCGTCTTCACCGACCTACTGATCGGCGTCTTGATCGGACTCGCCGTGGCGATCGGCTTCGTGCTTCACAACAACGCCCGCCGTCCACTTCGTCGGATCATGGAGAAGCATGCCACGGGTGACGTGATGCACATCATCCTCGCCAACCAGGTGAGCTTCCTAAGCCGCGCGTCACTCGAAGATGCGCTGCGCGACACACCACGGGGTGGTCACGTTCTCCTCGATGCAGAGAACACCGACTACATCGATCCTGACGTGCTCGACCTCATTACTGACTTCCGCGACACCGCGTCAAAGGCTCTCGATATCACCCTCAGCTTGAAGGGATTCCGCGACAAATACGTCCAGATCGAGGACAACATCCAGTTCGTCGACTTCAGCAGTCGAGAACTTCAGCTGGAGCTCACACCCGAGCGAGTGTTGAAGATTTTCCGGGATGGCAATGAGCGCTTCGTCTTCGGTCAACGCCTAACCCGGGACCTGGGCCGTCAGGTGCTGGCCACTTCCTCAGGCCAGTTTCCGATGGCTGTGGTGTTGAGCTGCATCGATTCCCGCGCCCCCGCCGAAATTGTATTCGACTTGGGTCTCGGAGACATATTCAGCGCCCGTGTCGCAGGAAACATCGCCCGCAACAAGGTCCTCGGCAGCATGGAGTATGCCTGCGCTGTCGCCGGGGCTAAAATGATCTTGGTGATGGGCCACACCTCCTGCGGTGCAGTGAACGCCGCAGTGGATCTCTTGGCCGCCAACAAGCTAGCCTCTGAAGCCACCGGATGCGTCAATCTGGATGGCCTGATCGAAGAGATCCAGTTGTCGATTGACCCGACCACCCTTAAAACTCCTGAAGCATGGAAGGATGGAGAAAAAGCTGCTTATGCAAATGAAGTCTCACGCGCCAACGTGCTCCGCACCATGAAGGTGATTCGTGAACGCAGCAGCACCCTCGATAAACTCGTGCTTGAAGGAAAAATTGTAATCGTCGGTTGTCTTTACGACATCAGCACTGGCAAGGTGGACTTCTTCCAGTCCTCCGTCAGCAGTGTGGCTCCTTTGTCATCCGATTTGGCCAAGCTGGTCTGAGACGTCAGGACTTCGACTTTCCATCCCAAGGTTCCGGCCACATAACCGACCTTGGGATTCTTGTTTCTGATTCTCGACCAGTAGGACTCCGCCTTCGGTCACCGTCTCTTTCAACGGCCTCCACCCCGAGAGGAAATTCCTAGCATGCAACCGCTTGCCTTAGCCGTATCCATCATCACGCCGCCCAACGACTTGATTCATCCCAATAAGAATGGACGACTGGTGAATCATGATCGCATCTCTTGCCTACTATTTCTCTAGTAGTTTACCAAGCAGCGTGATCGCGTTCGTCGTAAGGCAGCCAGAGTAGGGCTACGAGATTGACTTTTACGTCGGTGCGGGTTGGTTTCAGTGTCTCGGTGCTGAGCATGACCGATGCCGGATCAAATGAGGCTGACATGCGGCTGATCTCTTCCTCTGCTTGTTGTTGCATGGTGGCGACTTCTTGTTGAATCGATTCAATTTTATCCTCGGCGGCATCAACATCGCGGCCTTGTTTGTAAGCGCCTGTCGCCGACGTGATCGCTGATTTCCCTCTGGTGAGAGTGCCGAGATTGATGCCTTTTTTGCCACCGAAGAGCGAGCCAAGCACCCCCGTTAGAATGGAAACTCCCGCTTGCATTTTTGCACCGCTGGATTCGGCTTTTTGCTTGGCGAGTTGGCCTTCGGCGGTGGTCAGGCGTGATTGCGCGGCCTGGAGTTTTTTGGCAATGCTATCGCGGATTTTTGCAACTGCGGCATCACGAGCCTCACGGGCTTTCACCGTCAAACGTGCGCGGAACTCGGGCTCCAGTTCACCGAGCTCGGAATAGGTATCGAGCGCTTCACAATAAAAAATATCGGCGCGTTCATTGCGATACAACCATTCCTCGAAATCTTTGCCCACTTGCTTGTAACCATCTTGATTCATCGCAAAGCCAGGCAATTCGGTGTAGCTAATTGCTTCACTAGGCTTGTTATCTAACGATTCTGCCTTGAGTGGCGGTGGCACATTGGTTTCCCAGTCGATCGATACTGGTAATATCGGATTAACGAAACGAACGGTGCGAGCGCCTTCCACACCAGCTTTTCTGGATTGGAAATGCACCTGTCCCACGCGTAGCAAATGCGGGCGATAGGTAAGCCCCTCAGTATCACCCGCATGCGGCACGAATTTTTCCTCTACCCCTGGTCCTACTAATGGTCGATTGTTGACGGCGGCTTTGGGCGCACTCATGCCGGGCATCGCCATCGGGTTGGCACCAGCTACTACGGAGGTAGTATTATTTTTTTCAAATGCGGCACGTTTAGGGTCCATCACTGCTTTGATTTGGGTACGGGTGAGCGGGCCACGCAGGTAGCTCATGCACCAACGAACGTGAAAGATCGCGGGGCCATCGTCGTGCACATTGTTCATCAGGAAAACGCGATTGCCTAACCCTGACAGCAACATTTCCATTTGCTTGCGGTCAAATTTTGCATTTTGTGAACCTGCGGCTCCCTCGAGTCCATCGAGCACGCGCATTTTATCGCGTTCCGTTTGAAGACGCCCCAAAAACCACGAACCGATGTTGGATAGTGCTTTGTAGTCAAGATCTACAGGATTTTGCGTGGCGAGCAAACAGCCGAGTCCAAAAGCGCGCGATTGTTTTAGCAAAGTCATCATCGGACGCTTCGATGGTGGATTCGCCGTCGGTGGCAAGTAGCCGTAAATTTCGTCCATGTAGAGGATCGCGCGCAGCGAGGTTGTTCCGCTTTGGGCGCGCATCCAGCCGAGCATTTGATTGAGCAGTAGTGAGACGAAGAACATCCGCTCTTGATCACCGAGGTGGGCGATTGAAAAAATGGAAATGCGTGGCTTGCCATCGGGCGCGGTGAGCATTTTTGCGATGTCTAGCGGCACACCTTCTAACCAAGAAGCAAATCCTGGTGAGGCTAACAGATTATTGAATTTGAGTGCTAAAGTTTGACGATCTTTTTGCCCGTAAAACGATTCAATATCGACCACGCCTACTTTGTCGAAGGAAGGTTTTTGAATATGGCGGATCAACGACTCTAAGGTGATGTCTTGCCCGGCCACCCAAGCATTTTGGAAAATCGCTGAGAGCAAAACAGCTTCATTGCTCTGTGAACTTTCGCCGGTGATGCCGATGAGTGAAAGCAACGAAGCAACAGTGCTTTCGATCCGTTCGCCTAACAATTCTCCATCATCCATGATCTCAAACGGCGGCACAGCCAGCGAGCTGAGTATCGAAACCGGTATCCCCGCTTTGCTGCCAGGCGTGAAAATATTGATGTCCACTTTATCGCGGAACTGTTGCACCCGCTCGGCAGGCTGCCCCCAATCGGCGAGACCTTTTTTCCACATGGCGGCAGTGCTCTCGGCATATTCGGGCACACTAATACCTTTTTTGGCGGCGTCTTCTTCGTTGATCCATGGCTCGAACTCTTTGCCTGTTAGGCCAGGAAAGGTGAGCAGCAAGTTAGCAATATCGCCCTTGGGATCGATGATGATCGCAGGGATATTATCCATCGCAGCTTCTTCTAACATGGCGAGACATAGCCCCGTTTTTCCTGATCCGGTCATGCCGAGAACCACACCATGGGTGACTAAATCTTTTGAATCATAGAGCACCAAATCATCACCGAGCGTTTTGGTATCGAGATCATAATCGCGCCCCAAATAAAAGCTGCCCAGTTTTTCGTAGTCGGATACGTTGATGTCCATGTGCCTAATTTACGGAAATGACTCAGTGACCGCGAGAAAAAAAGTTAAGCAATGGCGCGAAACGAATTTCAGAAGATCAATGCGATTGCCGCGACAATCAAGATTCTCGCTTGATAATATGTTACAATTGCCCTAGGGTATTTCCACGATGAATGCGCAACCTTTGAAAAATGGTCAGATGGTCCATTCCAGTTCTGAGCGCGATCAGGATCTCATGCAACTCCGCAGCGTAACTAACCAAAGCGTCGACCGGCGGGCCTTCGCTGAAAAGTTAGTCGGTGCTGAATGGGCTGAATGGTATTGTATGAGTCCAGAGGCCCGCTTTGCGGCTTCTCAAAAACTTTGGTCTGAATACCTAACTCTCGGCGGCAGTCTTGACCCCGAAGTTGATTTTCAGAGTCCTTTTTACACCGCTGATGAATACCGGGACTTCGCGAAAATTAGCCAATCAAAGGATAGTCAATGAATCTACCACCCTCCATTGTAAAAGTCCTAGAAACATTTGCCCATCACCGCCTCCAAGTGTTGCTCATGGGTGGGCAAGCCTGCATTGTTTACGGCGGTGCAGAATTCAGTCGGGATATCGATTTCGCAATTCTTGCTTCAAGTGCAAATTTGGTATCCCTCAACTCGGCGTTAAAGGATCTACAAGCCGTTGTTATCGCCGTTCCACCGCTCAGCCTAGAAGTTTTACAAGACGGACTGGCGGTTCACTTTCGTTGCCTTGCCCCTGAAGTCGATGGACTACGGATTGATGTGATGAGTCACATGCGCGGTGTAGCCCCCTTTGCTGAACTTTGGTCCCGCCGCGTTGAGTTAGAAGGAGGGGTCAACGTGCTCGCCCTCTCAGATCTTGTTCAAGCAAAGAAGACTCAACGCGACAAAGACTGGCCGATGATTCGTCGATTGTTGGAGGCTGATTATATTCGCTATCCGCATCCTGACAGTAATCAGTTAGACTTCTGGTTCCGCGAATGTCGTACGCCAGATATCCTGTTTGCTCTCGCCTCTGAATATCCTGCCGCCGCCGCCAAGCACTCACGTCCCGCTGTGCAAGCCGCCATTGCCCATGCGGATTCAGAACATCTCACCAACCTTCTCTATCAGGAAGAAATGGCGGAACGCAATGCCGACATCGCTTGGTGGACTCCGCGTAAGAAACAACTAGAAAACCTCCGCCACAATCATTCTCGATGAGGAGATTGGGTGGCGGTCCCAAGGAGTATGGGTTCGGATTATCCCTTGCTGTCACACCGTTTCCATTGACAACATCTTTCTTTGATTCATCATTTCTCTCGTGAAGACCTTGATGCTACTAGTGGGATTATTATTGGTGAACGCGCATGCCGCTGAAGCACTGCGCGTGCTAACATTCAATCTGCGCTACATCAATCCCGGTGATCAAGGCGAAAAAACCTGGGTTGCGCGTCGTGATCATGTAGGGGAGGTGATCAAAAAGGACGCTGCGGATTTCATCGGAGTGCAAGAGGCATTTCGCTCAATGCTCGATGATGTCAAAACTCGTGTCCCTGGTTATGCAGAAATCGGCGTGGGGCGAGAAGATGGCAAAGAAAAAGGCGAGTATTCGGCGATTTTATACAAATCGGACGCATGGGAATCGTTAGAGTCGGGAACATTTTGGTTGTCTGATACGCCAGATGTGGTCGCGTCGATTAGTTGGGGCAACAAGGTGATGCGCATTTGTACGTGGGGAAAATTTCGATCAAAAAAATCGGCTCGCGAACTGTTTGTGTTCAATACCCATTTCGATCATGAGTCACAGCAGTGCAGGGAAAAAGGAGCAGCACTCATCATGAAAAAAATACAGGAAAAAGCTGGTGACTTACCCCTCGTATTGACGGGTGATTTTAATGCCGTTCCCGACAATCCTGCGGTGCGACTCATCATTGGTAGTCAACCGAAACTTTTCGATGTTTGGCTATCGATGAATGCCACTACGCCACTCGATCAGAGTGGAACGATTAACGGTTTTAAAAGCACGATAAATGGTGCACGCATCGATTATATTTTCACCTCTGCCGCATTGATCGCCGATGAATCGGTGATTCTGCATGATCAGCGCGAAGGCAATTATCCATCAGATCATTTCCCTGTTAGGGCGACTTTGCATTTTCGCTAGGGATTTTTTATGACACGATCTGCATGGTGCGTATGATAAATCTAGTGTCTTGCAAACGTAGTACTTAACTCTTTCTATGTTGCGTTATGTATTTATATTCGGTATCTTCATCACTTGTGCTTCTGCTCAAGTAAAAATTTCTGGCATCTATCCGCATTTGGCGATGTCCAATCGTGAAGGAGAATGTGGCACCGGCGCCGTGGTGCCGTGGTCTGATCGTTTATGGGTGGTTACGTATGCTCCCCACATGCCAAAAGGTTCTACCGATAAACTATACGAAATCACACCAGATCTCAAACAAATCATTCGTCCTGAAAGTATCGGGGGTACGCCTGCCAATCGGATGATTCACGAAGAGTCGCAGCAATTATTCATCGGACCTTATGCGATCGACGCCAAGGGTGCGGTGCGGACGATTCCTTTCACTACAATGTATGGCAGGCCTACCGGAAATGCGCGCAGTTTAACAGATCCAGCGGGGAAAATTCTTTACGCGACGATGGAAGAGGGGATTTATGAAGTAGATGTGAAAAGCCTAGCGGTAAAAGAACTCTGGCAAGATGAGCAACTCAAAGGGGGCCGCAAAGCGGATCTCCCTGGCTATCATGGTAAAGGATTTTATTCATCACAGGGCCGATACGTTTATGCAAATAATGGCGATCACGCCGCAGAAGCGCGGAGCAATCCAACGGTGCCGAGCGGTGTGCTTGCCGAATGGGATGGTAAAGCGGATCAATGGACAGTGGTGCGTCGCAATCAATTCACCGAAGTGACGGGCCCGGGCGGAATTCTCGGAAAATCTGATGCCCCTGATGCGCCGTTGTGGGCCATTGGCTGGGATCATCGCTCGCTGATTTGTATGTGTCTCCACAAAAATCAATGGACTGCCTATCGTTTGCCTAAAGGATCTCATTCGTATGACGGTGCTCACGGATGGAATACCGAGTGGCCGCGCATTCGCGACATTGGCGAAAAGGATTTTCTAATGACGATGCATGGAACATTTTGGCATTTCCCTAAAGATTTCACACCTAACAATTCGGCGGGTATTTCTCCACGGTCGAATTATTTGAAAGTTGTGGGTGATTTTTGTGAATGGAATAAGCAAGTTGTATTGGGTTGTGATGATACCGCAAAATCGGAATTTTTAAGTAAGCGAAAATTGAAAGGTAATGTTGCCGCGCCACGCTCGCAATCGAATCTGTGGTTCATCGATCACGCACAGCTTGATCAATTTGGCTCGCCCATCGGTCGTGGTGCGGTGTGGTTGAACGATGCCGTGAAAAAAAATCAACTGTCCGATCCGTATTTGTTTTCAGGATATGACCACCGTGGGATGTTCGTATCGCATGATCAAAAAAGCACAGTGGAATTTTTGTTAGAGGTTGATCGCAAGGGTGATGGCACATGGACGACGTTGGAGAAAATTTCCGCAGAATCGGAAAAAGTCACTTTTCATGCATTCACCGCAGAACAGCAAGGTGCTTGGATTCGCGTGACCCCACAAGCGGATTGTGGAAAGCTAACGGTGACGTTTACTTATCGCAATCAACCGCGCCATCTGCAAGTTGCTAGCTCCTTGATCGCAGGAATTTCCACGGGCAAAGATCCTCTAGCAACTGGTGGATTGATTCGCGGGCTTGATGACGATGCGCTGACGCTCGGCATGGCTGCGATGACTGCGGATGGCAAAGACAGTGGTTATTACACCATGAGCGAAAACATGAAACTGGTGCCAAACGCTGATGCGAAAATCTACGAAACGATCAAAAAAACTACTGCGATGCCAGAGCAGTCCTACCAGGTGGACGAGGCATCCGCATTGATTGTAGATGATAAAGGCAAACGCTGGCGTTTTCCAGTCAGCACAACAAGCGCGGCAAATGCTGCGTACGCCGGCAAAAGTCGCGTGGTGCGTGAGGTTGCCACCGAGCGTGATTTGTTAAATCTTGGTGGCACATTTTATGAGCTTCCTGCCGACAATGCCGGAGGCTTTGCAATGTGTCGCCCGATCGCCACGCACGATTTGATGATCCACGATTTCTGCTCATGGCATGGATTGTTTCTGTGTTCTGGAATTGATGCAAAATCTGCTAGCAATGAGCACATTATTCGCTCCGATGATGGCAAAGCGGCGCTCTGGGTGGGTGCTATTGATGATCTTTGGAAGTTTGGCAAACCGCGCGGTAAAGGTGGACCCTGGATGAAGACAACTGTGAAGGCCGGCGTGCCTTCCGATCCATATATTATGACAGCCTTTGATAAAAAAACGATCACGCTCGATGCTGATAAAGATACTATGATCCTAGTAGAAGTAGATATCACTGGCTACGGCGATTGGGTCAATTACACCACGCTGGAGCTCAAGGCTGGCAAAACGCTCAGTCATACATTTTCGTCAGATTTTGCCGCTTATTGGGTTCGTGTTTCCAGCAAAAATGATTGCCAAGCAAGCGCGCAGTTGACGTATGAGTGAGCATTTAGCCGTTCTTTATTTCAAATCGACTTGGTCGGCCGAAGCCTAGACACCAATGGTTAGACTAGCTCAAAAATCCACTAATACTCACATATCCCCAGCTCACCACCCTCATGAAAGATTCCACCAAAGTATGGCTTAGTTGCAGCCCGTTCTTGTTGGTAGGATTGGCGGTCCTTCTTTCGCCGCTGTTTCATGAGTTCATGGCCCGTAAGGAAGAAGCTGCGTTGCGAAGCGACCCTCTGACCATGCAAATTGATGTACGGGCATCAACCGAGGCGGCTTCTCAGTATCGCGAGAAAGTAGGCGTCGATAGGTTGGTTTTTGAAATAGCGCTATTGCGGCTTGTGATGTCTGCCAAGGGGTTGAGTGAGGGGGGATCCGGCGGCTCTGCTCAGATTGCCACTAGATATGAGGGAGGGGGCAGTGGTTCCAGCAGTGCGAACGGGTACCATAGACGCTCTAACGAAGATTTCTCTTATGGAAGCCGACACGAGTTTAGTGGTCCCGGGTATAAGTATCGTTTCGATATTCAGCAGGGCTGCCTCTGCATGGGAGAGCGACGGATCTGCATCGTGGATACACCTAAGTTGGTGATCCTAGGCGCAGACGGAAGCATCGCATCGGTCACAGATCTAAACGTCGCTCACCCACCACTCAATGGTTCTGCGTCAGATGTGGCCCCCGTAATCGCAATCGCTAAAAACTATGCCAAGGTGCCATCGGCGGAAATTTTGAAGGAACCGATGGATAAATGACGGAAAACAACTCATCTGTGATTGGCAAGCACAAGAAAATTCCGGATGCAGTCCTCGAATAAATATAAATTATCGCAACTTTTCTCAATGGTGGTTGTTTCATCAAAGTCACAAGACAAACAAACGACTATGAAACTAATTATTACACTATTGTCATCGATGCTATTCCTCGGATTTGCTCAAGCAGAAGAAGGAAAAAAAGGTAAAGCAAAACCTGAGAAGGCTGATGAAGCAAAGGCTGAAAAGAAAATTTCCAAAGAGGATTTTCTAAAGAAGGCCAAAGATGCTGAAAAAGGTGCGAAGCAATTTGCCAAAATGGACAAAAATTCCGATGGTTTTCTCACTGGTGACGAGCTCAAAAAGCCAGAGCACAAAAAAGATAAGCCAGCTAAGCCAGAAAAAGAAGCTCCTAAGCAATGATATTTCTGTCATAAAGCATTAACCGTGCATTTTTTTGTATAAAAAAGCACACTAGTAGCGTAAAATTCGGCGATGAACCGTATCTTTACGCTACTTTTTTTTGTATCATTCGCCCATGCAGATGCTCCCTCTACGATTTTAGTGGAAGCTGAGCAATTTGCCAAAAAAGGGGGGTGGCTGGTGGATACTCAGTTTATTGAAACAGTGGGTTCGCCGTATCTCAATGCGCATGGTCTGGGCAAACCAGTCGCCGATGCCGAGACTACTGTGAAAATTCCTACTGCCGGCAATTATACCGTTTGGGTGCGCACCATTGATTGGTCTGAGCGCCTTAAACTCGCCGAAGGAGCAGGGCGTTTTTCTCTTTCCGTTAACGGCAAAGCGCTTGTTCAGGAATTGGGCAAAGGCGCGCCAACCTGGGGTTGGGAGAAAGTGGGAGCGACGACACTCCCTGCGGGCGATACTAAAGTCAGCCTGAAAGACATCACCGGATTCAATGCGCGGATCGATGCCATTTTATTTACCAGTGACCCGGCGATGACTCCACCCGCAGCTTGCGGTCTAGAGCAGCGCATTGCCTGGAAAATTCCGGGTGCTCCCAGTCCCATCGCTGCGGCAGGGGATTACGATCTTGTCGTCGTTGGTGGAGGCTATGGCGGCATGGGCTCCGCTCTTGCGGCAGCCCGGCTCGGCGTAAAAGTTGCCTTGATCCAAGATCGCATGGTTCTCGGCGGTAATGGCTCTTCTGAAGTTCGCGTGTGGGCCAAGGGAGATACTCCGCCGAGCGAATATGCACTGGCTGATATTGTGTTAGAGTTTGCTGATAAAGCCAAAACATCACCTGGTCCAGCCGAAGAATTTGGCGACGACAAAAAAGAAAAATTGGTGCGCGCCGAAAAAAATATCACGTTGTTTTTTGGCCACCGTGCTTATGGCTTGGATATGGCAAAGGGTGAGATCGCGGCAATCAATGTGTTAGAAATCGAAACGGGAGCATTGAAAAAAATTAGCGGCAAACTTTTCGTGGATTGCACGGGTCATGGCTTCATCGGTCAATGGGCAAAAGCTGATCTGACGATGGTCGATAAAGGTCGTATGGGGATGAGCAATATGTGGGATTGGAAAAATCAACCCACGGCGACTTCCTTCCCTGCGCAACCGTGGATGCTGAATCTCACGGAAAAAGATTTCCCATATCCGCGTCGTGGTCTTGCCGAATGGTTCTGGGAGAGTGGCTTTGACCGTCATCCGATTGAAGAATTGGAGGTCACTCGCGATTGGAATTTGGTGGCATCCTACAGTGCTTTCAGTGCCATGAAAAATCACGGTGCATTCGCAGATCGTGATCCACAAAAACATGCTAATGCAGAAATGACTTGGCTCGCCTACATCGGCGGCACTCGTGAAACACAACAATTGTTAGGTGATGTGATTCTCAGCGGAGAAGACATCGAAGGCAAAAAAGTCTTTGATGATGGTTGCGTATTGACGACGTGGTCGATTGACCTTCATGTGCCAGAGGAAAAATACGTTCAGGGAAATCCGCAGCATCCTTACATTTCGCGGGCCATCCACCGTCATGCTGTGGACAAACGGGTGGGCTACCCGATTCCGTATCGCTGTTTCTATTCACGTAACGTGCCGAACCTTTTCATGGCTGGACGAAATATCAGTGTGAATCGCGATGCTCTTGGCACCATTCGCGTGATGAAAACCATCGGCATGATGGGTGTCTGTGTTGGCCGCAGTGCGGCGCTTTGTCTGGTGCATGATTGCACCCCGCGTGACATTTATGCGAAGCACCTTAATGAGGCTAAGCAACTTTGGAAACTCCCTGGTGCTCAACGTTACGGCACGCTGGATGACTTCGAAAAAACGCTCGCTAAGTGATTCATCATGCGGGACCAGTCATCAAGTTCCGCGACTCCTTCTTGGGCGCGGCGATTTCGTCGTTGGGCGATGGGGCTGTTTCGTTTGTCGCTCATTGCGGCTGCCATGGGTTGTCTGTTCTTGATGCCGCTACGCGAGGAACTTGACACCGCTGGTTTTTTGCGCGAGGCGAAAAAGGACTTTCCACAATCGGCCTCTTTGGGCGAGGCTGAGCAAGGGTTTTTTCCGGTGCTTGATGCTTCTGGCGAATTACTAGCTTGGGTCACCAGCACGAATCCGCAGGCGCAAAGCATTCAGGGCTATGCTGGGCCATCTGAATTGTTAGTTATCTTGGATGCGCAGCGGCGGGTAAAACGCGTGGACTATTGGCGCAGTGCCGATACCGCTGGGCATGTGGAAAAAGTACGCCGTGATGAGGCATTCTGGATGCAGTGGAATGGACGTGAAGAATCATCGCTTAGTGCTCTGGGATCACCACAACTAGTCAGTGGAGCGTCGCTCACTAGCGAAGCGATGGCGCGTGGATTGGCCGCTAGATTCGGTGCGCAAGGAATGGAAGAATTTTTCACCCATGAGCTCACCCGTGAAGATGTGAAGCCTTGGTTCGCTGAAGCAACGAAAATTTTTCCAATGAAAAAAATCGGCTACTATGAAGTTAGTAGTAATGATAAAGTTCTCGGTATAATACTGCGAAGTTCGCGCATGAAAGTGGCAGCCCGTGGATTTAATGGTGCCTCAGATGTGCTGGTCGCGATTGATGCGAACGATCAGCAGGTTCTTGGTGTGGGGATGATCGGCAGTAGGGATAACGAGCCATACATCATTGATGTGAAAGAGGAATTAAAATACGCTGATGGCTTTGCAGGGAAAAAGATCGATGAAATTATTGTTCACGAAGACGGAGGTGATTTTTTGTTAGTGAGTGGCGCTAGTACCACGGCACATGCGGTGATTGGCACCGTGAAGGAAATGCTGCGACGTCATCGCGCGGCGGAGCGAATCAAATCATTTCCTTGGCAACTTCCGGTTAGTTTCGCATGGATGGCAGCGGGTTTGTATTTGGGATTCCGCGGCACGAAAAAATCACGAACGATTTTTGCGCTGGTTTCTGTGGCAGCTGGTTTGCTGTTTGGCTTGATGGTTGGTCAGGATCAATTGATCGGTTGGGCGCGCCACGGCGTCGATTGGCGACCCGCATTGCCTTTGCTTGCCTTAACGGCGGTGGCGCTGCTGGTGCCAGCGCTAACGGGTAAAAATATCTATTGCAGTCGTATTTGTCCACATGGCTCCGCACAAACGCTCGCGGGTATGGTGATCAAAAAACGCTTCGTCTTACCTGCGAAAATCCATCGCGTGCTGGTTGCGATCCCATGGTTGACGCTGCTGAGTATCTGGGTGCTAGCACTCGCTGGTAGCGCTTTGCCTTTTGCCAATGCGGAGCCGTTTGAAGTCTGGAGCACAGGATTTATTTCGTTAGTTCCAGCGATTTTATTTACGATAAGTATAGTAATTGCCTTTTTTCTCCCGCAAGGCTATTGTCATTACGGTTGTGCCACAGGGGCGTTGTTGAAGTTTCTCACTCATGCTCCTGGCCGTTGGACGTGGCGTGATACAGTCGCTACAGTGTTCGTTAGTGCGGCGGGAATTTTTTGCTTCATCATGCGATGATCAAGCGCGTTGCAATCATTGGGATTTTTGTTGTCGTTTTCGTGCTGCTACTTTGGCGGGCAATGCCGACGCAGGAGCGCTCACTGCATGGTCATGCGATGGGTTGCGAGTGGAGCCTTAAATGGCGTGGAACTGCTCCGAAGTCAACTGCTCTAGAACACGAAGTATCGCAAGTGCTGGAGCAGTGGGAACAAGTCATGAGCACGTGGCGGGCGGATTCTGATCTGAGCCGATTCAATCAAGGCGCACCGGCATCGCCTGAGTTGAAGCGGGTGATTGAGCTAGCAGAAAATATGAGCCAACAAAGTGCGGGTGCCTTTGATCCGTATTTGTTAGAAAAAGTTCACCAAGCAGGATTTGCTCCAGCAGGTAAGGGCTTAGACCTTTCTGGCATCGGTAAAGGCTTCGCCGTGGACCGTGTCGCAGAGCGTTTGCGTTCACTAGGAGTGAATGATTTTCTCTTCCAGCTGGCTGGAGAAACAATTGCCGGTGATGGTGCGTGGGATGTCGCTATCGAGGCTCCTGATCCTGCAGTGCGTACCATCACCAAACGTGTGAAGTTACAAAATCAAGCGTTAGCGACCAGTGGAAATTACCGCCAATACCAGCGCAGCGATCAAGGCATTGTAAGTCATATCATTGATCCTAGAACGGGCAAATCAGTGATTCGTCCATTCAGCAGTGTCACCGTGATCGCTTCTGATTGCGCCCACGCCGATGCCTGGTCCACAGCACTTTTTGTCTTAGGAAAAGAGCATCAAGAGCCAACGCTGCAAGTGATTTGGCAAGAGTGATGCGCTGTGAGTATTGCGCGATGGAGCGCGGGATTTATCCCGCATTTTCATTTGCTCTTTTCTAAGGCCGCTGATGCGGAATAAATTCCGCGCTCCATGTTGCAACCAAGATCGCAGAAATTCTCTCAAGCAATCGTATGCTTCCAGCCTTTGCGATATTCTTTGTTGAGGAATTGATTCGCTTGTTCGTTGTTGGTGAAGCGCATTTTGGCTCCATCGTAGATGAGTTTTTCATTCATCTTGCCCACGCGCAGGGCGATGTTGCCGAGCAGGATCGATTCAGTAAAAGGTGCGGCGTAGGTGAAATTCGAACCTGGGGTGTTCCATGCTTTTTCGCCTTTCGCAGCGCGTTGCCAGTCCATGTATTGGCCGAAGTCGCCTTCGCCATCAGGATTGCGCTCTAACAATTGCGGTGGTTTGCTGAGAGGATTATTTTTCATTTCCTCTGGAGTTTGAATGATGCGCGCTTGGTTGCCGTAATCGCCCTCGACGAGAAGATCGTTTTTGGTGCCGAAGTAAATATTTCCACTTGCAGCGAGTTTGTGATCGGCAGCGAGTTTTTCTGGACGGCGCATGCGCTCGGCTGCGGGCACTTCTTTGCCGTCCTTGAGCAGTTTGCCTTCATACCAATAAATCACCAACTCGGGGCGCGGTTTTCCGTTAGGCAATTTTCCTGCGGGATATGTCCAACGGAAAATCGCACCTTTGGGAAATGTCTCTTTGGTGTGTCCGTAGATTTCTACGACTTCGATGCTGGATGGTAAGCCGGGATTCATGGACCAAAAAATACTATCCATGGTGTGGCAGGCCATGTCGGCCAGTGCGCCGCCGCCGAAGTCATACCAACCACGCCAAGCGAAGTCGTGATAAGTGCGATTTCCTTTATAAGGGCGCTCCGGTGCGCCGCCGAGCCAGACGTCCCAATCGAGATTTTCAGGAACTAGATCGGTGCCATCGGGACGTTCGATTCCTTGTGGCCAGATCGGGCGATTGGTGCAGCAATGAATCTCGGTGACGTCACCAAGCATGCCACTATTGACGTATTCATAAATTTCGCGATTGCCACCGTTAGAGTGCCCTTGATTGCCCATTTGCGTGGCCACTTTGAATTTGTTGACACCGGCCAAAAGTTGTCGCGCTTCCCATACAGTATGGACTAACGGTTTTTGCGTATAGCAATGTTTCCCAGCCTCCATGGCGAGCGCAGTGGGCAGATAATGGTGATGGTCTGGGGTGGACACCATGATGGCATCAATGTTTTTCATCTCTTTCTCAAATAGAATCCGATAGTCTTGATAAAATCGGGAATCGGGCCAGAGTTTGGGTGCTCTGCCTTGTCGTTTGCTATCCACATCACAATGCGCAATCACGATGTCTCCCGCTTTATTTACGGCATCAATGTGAGCACCTCCCTTGCCGCCAGTGGCAATTAGCGCGATGCGCAGTTTGTCGCCTTTGTTCTGTGCGTGGAGAATGCTCGGAAATCCCAGTGCGCTAGCAGAAGCAGCGCTGGCGATTTTAAGAAAGGAACGACGGCTAGTATAAGGTGTCATAATGGTTTAATTGATTGCGCGTTTTACGAAGCAACAGACTGATACGCGATCAATGATGACGACATTTCGAAAAAAGCGACATATTTTTCATCTCAGCGTTTGTAGAGTTTTTGCGCCTGATCCAAATAACGTGTGATATGATCAGTATTTTGCAACATGCCTTGATCGAGGCGTTCTTTGAGTTTGATGTAATCGTCAAATACTCCACTTGTCTCGCGAGCACGGGTGATTTCAAACCAATCAAGGTAATCGCGGGCTCGTTCTGATCGATGGGTCATCAATACGCGGCGCTCATCGAGCTCGTTGAGTTTTGTTGCGATATCGAATTTCTTTGCTGGTCTAACGATGGCCCGTAGCACCGCTTGATAGTCTAACAATAAAGTGCGATACGAAGGGAAGCACCGATAACTGAGACGCACCAACGATTCCTCTGCATGGCGGATGCCGTAAATGCGGTCGCCCTCGGGAAGCGCGGCGAGTTCTTGCCATGAATTGATCTCGCGATCTAAGGCAATGCCTTCTTCGTTGCGAAAGCGTAGTTTCAATGCATCCGTTAGTGCGGCTTCGGTCTCCGCAATGGTCATGACTTCGCTGAGTGAATTGCGTGACTGGATGGCCATTTGCAGAGACCACCATTTTTCTAGGCTTTTGTTAGATAGATTCAGTCCAGGAAAATGCTTGCGCAGTAACAAGGGCATGTCGCCTCCGAATTTCGCGGATTCAGCGATGAATGAACGAAATGCTTCATGTCCTGATGGTTGCTCGAGTAACGCCATCATCAGCCCGCCAGCGGATACACGAAATGCGGCCCGCAAGGCGCTATCCGAATCATCGTATTCTTTTTGTGAAATATTGAGTAAATCTTCCAGATCAAAAAGTCCGCCCGCCTGAAACAACGCCTGATAGAGGCGTCGATCACTATTTCCACGTTTGAAAGCGAGAACTTCTGTTAGGCCTTCTACTAGCCACGGACGAACGAGCAATCGGTCTTCTAGTGGACCTGGCGGCATAGTGCGCAACGAGCGTTCATAGATCAATGCGGTAAGCACAGCGGAATGAAAGCGATCATTTTCAATGCCGCGGGCGAGGTGGACATCGATGCGAAGTTTGAAGCCGTCTTCTCCGTATTGTAAATCCATTGCTAAGGTGCGCTTGGGCAGTGCATCACCTTGTTTGCCGTGCATCACAATGATGATCGGAATTTTCCATTGATCTTGCTCTTTCGTGAGTTCCAGAAAATCGCTCTTTGCTTGCTCAGCAAGAAAGGAAATCGTGCTGCGAATCGAAGCTTCTGCGCCACTGATGTGGAATTGCATGGATCTGCTTTTGGTCACCTCTTGCCCTTTTTCAGAGCGCCATTCATTCGGTGCTACCGTTGTTGTCGTCGTAGGAGGAGGTGGTGTGGCGGGCACAGGTTTCACCTGCGCTGACAAAAGCGGGCTTAGGAAAATGATCGTTGTGATCAAATGTTTCACGTCCTGTATCATCGTTGATTTTCGCAGTATGACAAGCGTGCATTTCACGGCTGTGGACTTCGGTGGATCGCCTCACGCAATGCCGCCGCAGTCCATTGGCCAGGGGCGGTGGGTGCTTGGCCGATGTAACCGTAGTTCAATACGGAACCGGCATGGGCGCAGCGCACGCGCGATTCTGGCGCTAGTGCCCCCATGCCCATGGAGCTAATAAAATAATCGGTGCTCTGTTGTTGGAAGTGCTCAATCTTTGTGATGTCTGAGTGATCATGCAACATGACAGCGACTTTGAAAGCCGCAGCTCCCGCGTTGCGTGAGGATTCACGATGGGCGATGAGTTCATTTTCTGCAGGAACTTGGCTAAAATCATGAAATGAACAAATCCATGGAATCTGCAGTGATCGGCATCGAGCAATCGTGGCAGACATCTCGTCTAGCGAGCGTAGTTCAATATCGATTATCGAGGCGTCATCAATGATTGTGGCGATCAGTTGATCGCGATCCGTAGCAGAGAGGTCCAATTTTCCACCTTCGTCCTTCCGACGCGCTGTGAATAAAATTGGCATCTTGCGCAGGTGTGACCAAGGTTTTTCGGCAATGTTCGCGCCATGCGCGAGAAGAATATCAAGCCGAATCTCGATCAAGTCACAGGACTGGGCCACTTCGGAGTCATGAGCGTTTGTTAGATCCGTTAGGCTGCCAAAGCTGCCAACCACGAGTGGTGTTTGTGGTGAAAAGGTGACAATTGGTGGCTGCATTCGCGGTTAGATTGCTTCGTCCATTACACTTGTCAACTCTGCAAATGCGGCGGCTTGTATTTACGTTGCAGAAATATTTTTCGCAAACTGAATTTTTGACTGGTCATCGGTAGGGCGATTTCTTAGTTGTTTAAAACTCGCTGACACAATAATATGAAAAACTACAACTTTTTAAAATCCATTGCCTTCTGCGCATCCCTTGTCTGCGCAGGGCCATCATATTCCGCAGAATCAAAAGTAGATGCGGAAAAGCCAGTATTTGATGATCTTCTCTCTCCTGAATTTGGAGGATCTGAGCGGAAGCCGTTCAAGCCAAAAGAGTGGTTGGATATTGAAGCAAAAATCAAAGTGCAACTCTCTCCCGAGCCCAAGTCAAAAACAGCGGATGAGGTCGTGGTGAAGTGGTATGTTGCGGTGAAGAATCCTGAAAAAAGCGGTTATTTTTTACTGCTGACGAAAACCATCACGCACATCAACGTGCCATTGAATGAGGATATTTATACTTCTATTTACATGAGCCCTGCTTCCATCGTTCGTCTCACAGGTAACGCAAAAGGTGGCAAAAATGCCGTTGAATATGTCGGTTACGAAGTGCTCGTAGATGGGCAAGTGAAAATTTCTAAAACGGATAAAGGACCAGATAACTGGTGGACAAAAAGTTCTGAGAAAATCAGCACTAGCGTTTCGGTGCCATTGCTTTCCAAAAACGAAACTCCTTTTGCAAACATGTGGTGGGATCGTTACGCGGAAGTGAAGCCTGAAAAATAATCTCACGCTCAGCTTGCCTCACCATTAAACAACCCTATTTTTTTACACTCGATTTTCCTACAAAACCATTATGGCTGAAAACCAGACAACTGTTACTCTCAACATCGGCTCACAGCGCGTATCCATGGCTGTGTTTGAAACTTCTAAGTCTGGAGGACTCGTTCTCAAGGCATACGAATCCACCGCCCTGCTTGCAGATCCCGCTACTGAATCGGTGCGTTTGCCGCAAACTCGCCTCGCGATCATGGAGCTTGTGCAAAAGCTAAAAGTCGGCAAAGCGAAAGTTCGCTACGCCGTTTCGGGCCAATCGGTCTTTACTCGTTTTGTTAAATTGCCACCTTTGGACAATGATAACATCGAGCAGTTGATCACTTTTGAAGCTCAGCAGCAATTGCCATTCCCGATCGACACCGTTGTCTGGGATTATGAATTGTTAGAAGGTGGATCCGGAGAAAAAGAAGTGGCCCTAGTCGCCATCAAAGCGGATGCACTTGATGAAATCAATAGCTGCGTCACTAGCTCTGGCATGACCACAGCGGAGATCGATGTCGCGCCGATGGCATTATACAATGCGTTTCGTAATGCCTACGCGGACGTAACGGAACCAGTGTTATTGATCGATGTTGGTGCTAAGACGAGCAATTTGCTTTACATGGAAGGCAAGCGTTTTTTCACACGCAGTATTCCTGTGGGTGGTGCTTCTTTGACCACCGCGATTGCGAAGGAGTATGGCATCAATTTTGCCGAAGCCGAAGGGCAAAAAGTCACCAATGGTATCGTCACTCTCGGTGGCGGTCACACTGAGCACCTCGATGAAGCGGTCGCTGCCTTAGGCACTGTCATTCGTAATGCTCTGACCAGACTTCCTACGGAAATTGCGCGCACTACAAACTTCTATCGTAGTAACCACGGTGGCAATGCGCCTCGCCGCATCGTCCTTGCAGGTGGTGGTGCGAACTTGCCCTATGCAAAAGAATTTTTTGAAGAGAAACTCGGCTTGCCAGTTGAGTATTTCAATCCGATGCGCAATGTGATGGTGGGCAAAAATGTTTCGCCAGAAGTGATTCAAAAAGAAGCGCACATGATGGGCGAACTCATCGGCCTCGGACTGCGAGGTGTCGGGAAATCTTCGATCAATATCGATCTCGTGCCTGCCAGTGTGGAATCAGATCGTGCTTCTGAAAAACGTCGCCCGATCTTGATTGCTTCCGCCGCGTTGCTGATTGCTGGTTTCGGTGTTTTTGCTTACTTTAAAAATTCTGCCGCATCGGCAGCCGAAGAAAAATTAGCAGAAGTCACCGCCAAAAAAGACGAACTCTCTGTTACCGCAAAACCGATTCAGAAATTGCTAAAAACGGAAGAAGCGATTCAAAAAATTGCAAAATCTTACGTCGCCTGCAAGGAAGATCAGGCGTTCTGGATCGGCATGTTGGCTGATTTAAAAACGAACTTCGCCAGCGATAACGAGTGGATTACTGATTTGGAGCCACTGGCGAATTATGACCCGTCCAAGCCCGCCGACGCAAAAGGAAATGGCGAGAGCATCGTGAAAGAAGAGATCGGAGCTACCTATGGAACTTCTTCACTGAATACTGCGAAAGAGGCCAAACCTGAAGAGGGCGCCGCACCAAGAGTTCCCGTTCGACCAAGCCAACCAGTCGTTGCTGCTGCTCCTAGCGGCGCTGCCAATGCTGTGCGTATTAGAGGATTATGGCGCGATAACGTCGACAAGCAAAACGTCGTCAACAAGCTCATCAAAGCATTGCGTGATAGCGATTCACCCTACTTTAATTTCATGACCAAAGATGCTGAGGGTAAAGAATTGCCACTTAAAGACGAACAAATTATCAAAAAGTTACAAGCCACAGCAGAAGAAGATGCTGAATATGCTTGGCCGTATGAAATCGTTATCCCCTTGTCTCGTCCAGTGTTATCCCGCTAAATCCCCCCTAACAAAAATCAATTATTTTTTCTATTTATTATGACAGCTAAGGACAAAAGTTTTATCGGCATTCTGGCAGGAGTCACCGTGGTCTGCGTGGGCGGCTTGTATTATTGGGCCAGTCAGAGTGACTCCCGTTACGATGCAGCTAAAGAAGGTTACACCAATGTGACGAGCGAAATAGCAGAGATGGAAGTTATTCCACTATTTCCTACGGAAAAAAACAAAGTTGAGAAGCAAAAAGCGCTCGATGACTACAAGGCTGATGCCACGCAACTGGCAGAGAAATTAAAAGCATTTCGCCCAAAAGAGATCAAGAATACTGATCCGCAAACATTCACCGATGCCTTGGTGAAAATGGCTGCTGACACGAAAGCTGCCTACACTGCACAAGGCTTACTTGTTGATGCCATCCCTAAAGGCTTTTATCTTGGATTCGAGTCCTACACCAATACCCCTGCTCAACAAGGAGCCACGGGAGTTCTTGCTTATGAGTTAGCCGCTATCGCAGAAATGCATGGCGTTCTGGCATCCGCCAAGCCTGCAAAGTTGTTGAATTTTTATCGTCAATCATTAGGTGAGGAAACAGGCAAGGCTTATACCGCTGATAAAGGTGCTGCCTATCGCGCGCTGCCAGTGGAGATTGCGTTCAGCGGGTCAGAGAAATCACTGCGCGGATTTATCAATGGACTGAACTCATCAAAAAAATATTTTTATCTCATTCGCAGTCTGCGCATTATGAATGAAAAACAAACTGGTCCGAAAGCATCAGATGTGCAGTTCGATACTGCTAAGGCCGCCGCTCCAGGTGGTGCCGTTGGTGGCGGGGTGTTTGGCGAAGGTTCTGCATTCGTGCTTCCTTCCGAGGAGCCTGCCGCACCTGCTGGTGATAAACCAGCGGAAGTTAAACCAGAAGAAAAATCAAAAAGCACGGAGCAAATTCTTAAACAAGTGCTCGGTAGTGAAAACATTGAAGTGTTTTTACGCATCGATATCTTGCTCTTTGAGGGAGATGTAGTCATTCCTTAATTTACCTAACAAATTTCTAACACAATATTTCATTTATGAAAAAAAATCACGATAAAGCACTTCTCGCCGGCGCCCTAGTGGTGGCTGCTGGCATCGCTTACCTCGGCTATGCAAAAACGACTTCGGTTGAGGAAGAATTTGTATTTTCTAGCTCAGGTTCTGGCAAAAATGACACCTCTGTTGCTGGTGCGGTTGTTCTCAAAGAGACTCTCGCCACAGTGACAACGCCACTTCAGTTGGAACAGGCTGAGGTTGGTGACAGCAAACGTCCCGTGGACCTTTTTGTCGGTGTAGCACTTTTTGCGAAAAAGCCTGCTGGTGGCGGCACGGCGGTGCCAGTTGATTTGATCAAGGGCGAAATGGTTCACCCACCAATTCCTAATAGCTGGTGGTTGGATAACGGCATTGATCCCGGGTTTGCAGATTCTCCAGCGCGTGATGCTGACAATGATGGCTTTTCTAACCAAGAAGAGTTTGAAGCCAAAACCAATCCTGCGGATGCGAAGTCTTTTCCTGGCCTGATAACGAAATTAGCCTTCGTTAAAGATGAATCCATCGGTTTCTTCTTGTGGTTTTCAAGTGCCCTTGGTCCAGAAAAATACCAATTCAAAATCACAGCTTTGCCACCTGTTTTTGAAAGCGCTAATCCTGCACAGCAAGAGGCGTTTCTCAGCCGATCGGATCTTGTCTATGTTCGCACTAAGGATTACATCGGCTCTAGTTCGAATATTTTTACCGAAGGCTTCGCCAAGGATCGTTTTCTCTTAAAATCGGTGGTTTCCAAAGAAGTGACGAATGCGAGAACCAATCTAACAACCACCAATGAATTCGCAACAATCGAAGATTTGAGTGAAAACAAAAAAGGGACCACTTTTGAAATTCCGAAAACACCAAACTCCGCCGCGCGCCCTGGCACTGTTCGTTATGATCGCACTGCGGTGTTGAACTTGAATGCTGTTGGTGAGTCAGGCAAAGATTTCAAAGTGAAGGAAAATACCTCTTTCTCTCTGCCTGATGGCAAGCCAGAAAAAAATTATCTTCTCAAATCAATCACCCGCGACAGCATCACTGTAGAATACAAAGATGCCTCGGGAGCAACTCAAACCATCGAAATTAAGAAAAAATCATAATAATTTCCATGAATCGAAAATTTCTCTTTTCAAATTACAAGAATAAGCCAATAACAACTCCGACACACATGCAAAAAATACCAGCACTTACTCCAAGTCGCACTGCCGCCGCTCTGATGGCCGTAGCCGCCTTCATGCCCGTGACTATCACTCACGCAGGCGAAAGCTCTACCGGAATGTCAGGACTCGCTCAGCGCGAAGCCATTCGTCGCCAACAAGCAGTTGCCGAGGCCGATCAACTTCTTATCGATGGTCGCACAGCCTATGCTGCTGCTGACTACGAAAAAGCAGTAACCAAATACAAACAAGCACTTGCAGTTTTGCCTGTTGCTCCCGTATTGGAAGATCGTCGCGCATCGATCAAACAGCATCTTGTTGATGGCTCTGTCGCTCTCGCTGCAAAGTATCGTAAAGTCGGCAAATACACCGAAGCTCGTGGTTTGTTAGAGAATGTTCTTTCTCCAGAAGTTGATGCCAACAATCCAATGGCAAAACGTGAACTCGCTTATCTCGACGACCCGATCCGCACGAACCCTGCGTTGACTTATGAGCACACACAAAACGTGGACGTTGTTCGTCGCGGACTGTACATGGGTGAAGGTCATTACAACTTGGGCAAATATGACGATGCGAAAAAAGAATTCGAAAAAGTTCTTCGTGTTGACCCTTATAACAAAGCTGCTCGCCGCTGGATGGAGCGTATTGCTGGTGCTAAATCTGATTACTATCGTTCCGCCTACGATCAAATGCGCGCTGAATTGCTCATGGAAGTGGATAAAGCATGGGAACTAGCCGTGCCGATGGATGCTCCTGACGCAACGAACAACAATGTTTTTGACCCTACGATCAATTCTGGCTCTGCGCTGATCCAAGAAAAACTTCGCAGCATCATCATTCCTGTGATCGATTTTGAAGATACCTCAGTGGAAGAAGCTGTTGATTTCCTTCGTCAGCGTTCACGTGAGTTGGATAACACCACCACTGATCCTGCCATGAAGGGCATTAACTTCACGATCCGCAAGCCTCGCTCTGCTGGTGCTCCTGCTGCTGGCGCTGCCGCAGATGCTCTGGATGCCGCAGCCGCAGCATTGCCTGTTGCTGATCCCGGTGCATTGCGCGTTAGGGAATTGAAACTCACCAACGTGCCGATCGCTACTGCATTGAAATACATTTGCGATAACACACGTCTCAAATATAAGATTGATGACTTTGCCGTAACACTCGTTCCCGCTTCGGAAGATGGTGAGGACATCGTGACACGCACTTTCCAAGTGCCACCTGACTTTATTTCTGCACTCAGCGATGGTGGAGCCGGTGATGCTCCCGCCACAACCGATCCTTTCGGTGCCGCTCCGGCAGCTGGTGGAGTTACTGGCCTGAAGCCACGTGCTGGTGTGCAAGAATTGTTGAAAAACAAAGGTGTGCCGTTTCCGGATAACGCCTCTGCTAACTACATTCCTGCTAACAGTTCTTTGGTCGTGCGTAACACACCAAGCAACATGGACTTGATCGAGCAGATCATCATGGCCATGCAAGCTGGCGCTCCTAAGCAAATCAAAATCATGACCAAGTTTGTGGAAATCAGCCAAGAGAACAGCGAGGAGCTGGGCTTTGACTGGATCATCACTCCTTTTGGTCTTGGCAGTGATTTGTTTGCTGGTGGCGGCACGATTGGTAGCGGCACAGCTCGCGGCAATACTGATTTCATTAACCCAGTCAATGGTGTTACGATTCCAGGGATTCCTGCTGCACCTGGCGCAAATGTTTCTAACATCGTTACCGGCGGCACGCGCTCTGGTTCGAATGCGATCACTCGTGATAGCATCAATTCGATTCTGAACAATCCTAACCGCACTGCTCAGAACAGCTCGGTGGCTCCTGGTATTCTTAGCCTCACTGGTCTCTTCACCGATGGCCAAGTGCAAATGATCATGCGCGGACTCTCGCAGAAAAAAGGTGCTGACATCATGACTGCTCCTAGCATCATGGCTCGCTCCGGTCAAAAAGCTACGATCGAGATCATTCGGGAATTTATCTATCCTACCGAATACGAACCCCCCGAAATTCCACAACAATTCGGCGGTAACAACAACCAAGGTGGCGGCATCGGCGGCGGTGGCGGCGGCGGCGGCGGAGCATTCCCCGTTACTCCTGCGACTCCTACCGCGTTCGAGCCTCGTAACACAGGTGTCACTCTTGAAATCGAACCAACTCTTGGTGCGAACGATTCTGTGATCGACCTGCGTTTTGCTCCTGAAATCGTAGAGTTTGAAGGATTTATCAACTACGGAAGTCCGATTCAGTCGTCTTCTTCCGATGCATTGGGCAATCCTACCACGATCACGATTACCGAGAACCGCATTGAAATGCCTGTATTCTCCGTGCGTCGGGTTTCGACTGCACTTTCCATCTATGACGGTCACACTGTGGCAGTTGGTGGTTTGATGCGTGAGGACGTGCAAAACGTAGAAGACAAAGTGCCAATTTTGGGAGATATTCCTTTGATTGGTCGTCTGTTCCAAACCAAAGCAGAAAACCGCATCAAGAGCAATTTGATCATCTTCGTTACCGCGCAGATCATTGATGCCACTGGTCGTGTTATGAAAGATAGCACGGCACCTGCAGGCACTCCTGCTTCGTTGGTTCCTGGCGGAGTTGGTGGTTTGGATGGCGGACCTAGTCTGCTGCCTCCTCCACAATAAGCATTAGCTAACAATATTTTTTCAACGGGCGGATGAAAATCCGCCCGTTTTTTTGTCACTCGTGTTGGCAGATGGAATCCGCCGCCACCATCATACGCTGCTCAAAACTACGATGCTCTGCTATGGCGAATCACTGTAAAATCTGGATTTTCTAGGAGAATCTCTTGCTCGGGAAAGTCGTGCTCAAACAAGGGAAAATGGGTGTCTCCCGGATATTCTTGTTTGATATGTGTCACAATTAATGCGGTCATTTGTTCCATAAATGCCCGATAGATTTCCGCACCGCCGATGATGTAGATCAATGGTTCAGCAGCTGCAATAGTATTCAGTTCTTGAGTTTGATGAATCACTTCGACGCCTGGATGACTCCAGTTTTCATCGCGGGTGAGGATGATGTTGCGACGTTTCGGTAGGGGGCGACCGATCGAATCAAAGGTCTTACGCCCCATCACGATCGGATGACCAGAGGTAGTGGTTTTAAAAAAGGCGAGGTCGGCTGGTAAGTGCCAGGGAAGAGTGCCGCCAGCGCCGATAATACGTGCTGGGGTCATCGCCACGATGCCAATGAGCTGGTTCATTTTGTTAGATAAAAATAGCAGGGAAAAATGTTAGACGGAAATCGGAGCCTTGATCGCGGGGTGGGGATCATAGCCATCAAGCCGGAAATGCTCGAAGCGGAAACCGTCAATTTCTTTCACTGTCGGATCGATCCACATGGCGGGCAGTGGTCGTGGTTCGCGGCTGAGTTGTTCTTTCGCCTGTGCTAGGTGATTTTGGTAAAGGTGTAGATCGCCGAAGCTGTGGACGAAATCTCTCGCCTCGTAATCGCAGACCTGAGCAATCATCAATGTTAGCAACGCATAAGACGCTACATTAAAAGGCACGCCAAGAAATAGATCTGCACTGCGCTGATAGAGTTGGCAGGAAAGGCCAGCCTTGCCGCCATCACGCGGTTCATGCACAAAAAACTGGAACAAACAGTGGCACGGTGGCAGCGCCATTTGATTCACATCTGCTACATTCCATGCGGAGACGATGTGCCGACGCGAGGCGGGTCGATGTTTCAAGTCATCAATCAGTCGAGCGAGTTGATCGATCACTCGTCCGTCGGGGCATTGCCATGCGCGCCATTGTCGGCCATAGACAGGTCCGAGGTTACCTTTTTCGTCCGCCCACTCGTCCCAGATACTAACGCCATTTTCTTTGAGATACGCGATGTTGGTATTGCCTTGAATGAACCACAGCAATTCATGAATGATCGAGCGCAGATGAAGTTTTTTGGTCGTGAGACAAGGAAACCCCTCACGGAGATCATAGCGAGCTTGGCGACCAAACACCGCGATGGTGCCAGTGCCCGTGCGGTCCGAGCGGGTTTCTCCATTCTCAAGAACATCGCGCAACAAATTCAAGTATGTCTGCATGCGCCGCACCATGGCGCGTTTTGGCAGCTGATGCAATGTTTCTTGTGAGCAGGCCACCACGTTTTTTGAAAAGATTTCGCGACCGATAATTTCCGTCCTAAGATTTTGTGAATTTGAGTAATGACGTTGCGCTACATCACCGCAGTTCACCCAAGTCGATCGGCAAGGAATGAGAGCCAACATGAAAACCGAGAAAGGAAGATAAAGTAGAGGCAAGCGCGCATGAATCTCGCTTGGTCGGTGAAACGATTGCAAAGCGGTATTGTATAACGCTTTTTTTATTTGGGCATCAGATCGATGCCGAATTTGCGCAAGACGAAAACGGTGAGCCAGAATAGCGCCACTGTCATCAGGCAGTTGGCGAGAAGTGCAGGCCAAAATCCCCAGCCATTGCGCAGCAAATAGGGTAGCACCAAAAACATGGGTAGGGTGGGGATCACAAACCAAAACGTGCCTTCAGCGTGGTTGGCAATTCGTGTAGTCGATTGCTTTTCTGTATGCATCCAGATCATCGCTAGCAACGAGGTGAATGGCAACGCAATCAGCAATGCAGAGACACGGTCGTTGATTAATTGCACCTTGGTGACAATGACAATGATGACGGCCGTGAGCAGGATTTTCACGATGTCCATGCCAGAAAATGTAATGAGTTGATGCCAAGGAACTTTGTTCATAGTGATGTGATGATAATTAAGTTTTGGTTTTTTTAACGTTTCACAGCAATATTTTTGCGTTTACAGCGGCGAATTATTTCTTCGCTTTGTCGATCAAGGTCTGGAGGTATTTGGCATAGGCGTCGGGCCCGCCCTCGCGGTAACCGATGTCTTCGCTGATTTTTTTGCCCTCAGAATCGAGCAGAAAAATGGTCGGATAGCCCTCGATCTTAAATTCTTTGTCGAGCACTTTGTTCTGTGCCTTTAACTTGGCGTCTTGTTCTTTTTTCTTGGGGAAATCGACTTCCATGAGTATCAGATTTTTTGCTGCGTATTCCTGAAATTCTTTTTTCGAGAAAACTTCTTTTTCGATGCGAATGCACCATCCGCACCAGTCGGTGCCTGTGAAGTTAATAAGGATCGGTTTGTTTTCGGCCTTAGCCTTTGCTTTGGCTGCCTCCCAATCGGTCATCCAGCCGTTGGCGATGGCGAAAGTGGAACTGAGAATAAGGGCGGTTATGGTGCGGAGTGCTGATTTCATTTTTTTTGGTTGTTGATAATTATTGTGCGTAATTGATTTCACTTAACCTAGCTCTCCCGCTTGCTTTGGCAAGTTATCTTTTCTTGGTGGTGGATTATTTTGCTGGTGGCTTGACGACAATTTAGATAATTCCAACGCGGTCATCACTTAGAAAGACTTTTTTATGGCATCAAGTTTTTCTAACATTCGCGCGACAATCTCGGGGTGTTCAGAGGCACGATCAATGCGCTCGCCAAGATCTTCTTCCACATCGAAAAGTAGTGGTTTTTCGCGGGTGGCTGTGAATCCATAAGAGTCTCCTGTTTGGCTAATCAGGGCGATGTGTAGTTTCCATGGTCCTTCGCGATAGACATTGGGTTGATTGTCTGAGCCAGAATATGCTAGAGAAAATGGCACGACTTTGTTAGTAAAATGATCGGGTGCTAGTAGCGCTCGGATGTCGCGTCCGTCTAACGGTTTTTCTGATTTTGCGCCACACAAAGCAAAGACCGTGGGTAGCACATCCAAGGTGCTTGCTGGTTCTAGTTGTCGGTGCGGTGCAATCACTCCCGGCCAGTAAAAAATCCCAGGCACGCGATGTCCGCCTTCCCAATTAGAACCTTTGCCATCGCGAAAAGGCAATGCATAGCCGACGTGCATCCTCGCCTCGCCGTATTTTCCGGACTTGGCATTTTGGAAGAGGATCCACGGTCCGTTGTCGGAGGAAAAAATCACTAGCGTATTTTTTGCAATGCCCGCATCCTCAAGTGCTTTGATGATCTGGCCTACGGAGTCATCGATTTCTGCCATTACATCGCCGAGCAAACCACGCCGTGATTTCCCTTTGAATGCATCACTCACAAAAAGCCCTAGATGAGGTTGATTGTGAGCTACGTAGGCTAAGAATGGCTGATCTTTATTGCTGTGGATGAATTCTACGGCTGCTTTGGTGTAGCGTGAGGTGAGTGATTGGCATGTCGTTGGATTCGATGGCAAATTAGCTGCAATCTCCGAATATCCAGCAATCGGATTTTTTCCGTTAGGGTCAGATGTTAGCAATTTTGCCACTTCATAATCATGGGATACATCGGTGCCTAGCCATTGATCGAACCCATGCGCTAAGGGCAGAGTTTCAGGAGACATTTTGTTTTTGGCATTCGGGCTTCCTTCGTGCCATTTGCCAAACATGCCAGTGTGGTAGCCCTGTGCTTTGAGTCCTTCTGCGAGTGTGGTTTCTTCGGCCCGCAAGTGCGGTTGTGAGTCAGGGCTGTTGACCCATGAGCCAAAGCCTGAACGCCCTGGATAGCGTCCTGTGAGCAATGAATAGCGCGATGCACTACAAGCAGGAGAGGTGACATAGAATTGAGTAAAATTTACCCCTCCATTCGCGATCTTGCTGATGTTAGGTGTCTCGATCACAGGATTGCCGTTATGCGAGTAATCACCGTAGCCGCTGTCATCGAGATAAATCACCACCACGTTGGGGCGATCGAGTGCTTCACGACCGCTGACGGGAACAGCTTTGCATAACAAAAGTGCAATCGTCAGGAACTTCATGCGCTCACGCTAGCGAAGATTTCTTCTCGCGTCTAGACATTGGTAGCGTTCGTTATGGTCTGTTTCGGTAAATGTATTTTCGTTTTCTTTGATTTCTTCTTTCAAAAATTACAGCATCGAGAAGATATGCATTCCAGTCGTCTTGGATTGCAAGAGTTTGCAAAAACTACCAGTGAAAAAAATTGGCGAATTCTTACTTTTTTGCTTGCAATTGAGATTGAGTCTCAATAACGACTGTGTAGCCATGCAAATCAACCGTAAAAAAAAACAAGTCCTGTCCCCGCTCTCAAAAGCACTGCTACTCGGCCTGGCAGCCTGGAATTCTGCATCACTCAGAGCGCAATCCAGCACCCCGACAGATCCTATTTCGGAAGCTCCTTCTGTCGCCGATGACCTAGATGCCATTGTCGTTGTTGCAGAAACGATAAGTGAGCACAAGGTGCAAGACCCATTTCTCCCTGATGTCGTTGGAACGAATATTTACGCGGGAAAAAAAACTTCCGTCATGGATTTTGATTCATTGCCCCAAATCAATACCGACAACTATCGCCAGGCCTTTGCGAAAACTCCGGGACTGCTGACTAGCGAAGTGAGCAATAATTCACTGTTGTCGCTTAATTATCGTGGAATTGGTGACCCGCATGAGTCGCAAAATCTTATGGTATTAAAAAATGGTATCCCTTTCGTCTTAGACCCGTTAGGATACTCCACCGTTTATTTTGCGCCTCCTTTTGAGAGCTTGGATCGATTGGAATTTGTGTCTGGCGGTGCGGCATTGCTTTACGGTGCTCAACCCTCTGGCGCCCTGAATTACATCACCCATCAACCAGATCGTTCCAAATTGCTTAAGGGTAGCACCCAGCACATCGTTGGTAGTGAGAATCTCTATTCCACTTTCACTACTCTCGAAGGTGGTAATGAAAAATTTGGCTACATTCTGAATTATGATCACCGCTCAGGCGATGCCTTCCGCAGTGATAACAGCGATTTCGAACTCAACGGCGTTGATTTGTCATTGTTCTACGACATTGATGAAAAACAACGACTCTCCGCTACCTTTGAGCTTTATGGATCTGACCACGGAGAGCCAGGAGGTCGCAGTGTCGCGAGCTACGCCAATGATCGCACGAATAACCTCCTTGACCATGATCGCGTTCGCCTCGATCGCGTTTTTGGTTCCATCGGCTACGAGATCGGTGACGAAAGCGCCAAATGGAACACCCGCCTGTGGGCATCGGAAGTGGTCCGGTATAGTAAACGTCAGACGGGACAGGGCTTCGGTACCGTCACAGGTAACCAGCTCGATATCAACCAGCACACATACTATACGATGGGCTTTGATAGCCGTATGCTTCTCGAGTATAATCTCGGTGAAGAAACGTCCACATTTACCATGGGAGTCACTGCGATGAACGTGCGCTCTCCCATTTTTACCGAACGCACAAATCCTGGTGATCTAACGTCAGATCGCGGTCCTAATAGCCGCTTCGATGCGCTACGCCAATCCCGGATCGCTGCACTTTTTGCCGAGAATCTTTTCCGCTACAAGCGCTTCACGCTGACTCCGTCCTTGCGCCTCGAATACAACGAGCAGTCGATGGATGAACAATTCAACGTGAGCAAGTTAGCCACCAATTACATTGATGAAACTCGCTCCGAGATCGTGCCCCTCGGCGGTTTGGCCGCTACCTTTGATGCAACAGAAACCACGGAAATTTACGCCAATCTATCCTCCGCTTACAAGCCACCCACTTATGGTGATGCATTTCCTACCGGTGGAGCGGATACCTACAGTTCCAACCTAGATGCAGGCCAAGTCATGAATACTGAGATTGGCTATCGCGGAAATCCTACGAGTTGGTCTTCCTTTGATGTAAGTTTGTTTCATATCGATTACGATAACCGTTTCGGCCGAGTGGGAACAAATTCCCAAAACGTCGGACGCTCTGTGAACCAAGGCTTTAGCCTATCGGGAGAAATTGATTTCTATGACCTTATCAAAGGAGAATCAGATTTCGATGTGAGTTGGTATTGCGCGTATCAATATCTTAACGCAGAATTCGAGGGCGGCCCACTCAGCGGAAAAGCACCTCAATACGCCCCCGAGCACATGCTGCGTACGGGCTTTATTGTGCAACAGAAAGAAGAATGGAAAGTGGCAGCCATGCTGACCCATCTTTCACAGCATTGGGCCGATGATGCTAACACGGTGAACGCTTCTAGCAACTTTAACATTCCTGCCTACACCGTTCTGGATATCACCGCGGAGGCCAAGATTTGGTCTAGTAAAATCGGTGGAGTCGACACAGAGCTTTGGGCGCTTTGCGGCATCAATAATTTGTTAGATGAAGATTATTTCAGCCGTGTTCGGGGCAACGGTATCGATCCTGCGAACGATAGAAACTATTACGTAGGTCTGCGGGCGGAGTTTTAATCTCGCCGATGGGAAATAAGCGTGCCGTGAGCGCGTTCGATAATTGTTAGGTCATCCGACGTCTTCTGATTCCTGATGCGATGCCTACAATAACAAATATAGTGATGCTTGGCTCGGGGATCGCAATCGCGCTCCAGGCAAGGCCGAAGTCTTCGCTATTTACGAGACCGCTGGTGTCATAGATGTTGCTGTTGTAAAGAACCCTCAGCCCGTATCGCCCTGCATCAACCGAGTCAATCCGCAGGAATTCAGAGTTGTTATAAGTTGTCATCGACTCACCTACTTTTGCAAGGAACTGGCCGCTGCCATCGACCGACCAAACTTGTAGATCTAGATTGGCAAATGCGATATCATTGCCAAATCCTGTTAGATCATTGAAGTCCCTTACGGAAAACCAATTTAGCGCCACAGTGAGTGCCATGGATTGAGTGAATGCTGTGTTAAAGACATATTCAAAATTAGCACCCAGATTGATAGTGGAGGAATCCCATCCTTCATCGGCAATCGTATCTCCAGTGCTCACAACATCAGTTGTGCCAGAGTAATAAATATTCGCAGCGGCATCCAGGTCAAGCGATCCGGCACCCGTGATGGCATCGAGACCTTGTGTCGTTACATTCATTGTATTCTGACCGTTATTCCATCCTGTAGTTTTACGCGCACCAGCCATGATTACCGATTTGATGACCCTCGTGTCCATGGCGTTGGCTTCGCTTGCGAGAAGTGTATTGGCAGCATCTTTGAGAAGTGCGATTCCCCCCGCGACCATTGGTGATGAAAAACTAGTTCCATCCATTTCCTGGAAATAGAGATTCGTAGGTGATGGGTCCTGCACTGAGGTGGGGTCGCCGGCGCCTATTGAGCCACTATCGCCAAGATAGGCAGCAAGGTTCATTCGTTCTCCTGGGGCGGCTATATCTACCGAGGACCGCACTCCTGTGAGAGTTACTCCAGTTTGAGGATTGAAGAAGTCCGATGCACCGCTTGAGGAAAACGAGGAGGGTTGTAAAAAAGTAGAGCCTCCCACTGAGCCGACAGAGATATTATTGAAGCCAGAAGCAGGGGCCCCCACTGCTAAATTGCCAGAATTCCCTGCCGAGATCACCAATGCGACTGTTGAGTTTTCCCTCGCAAGTCCATCGAGCGCTACGGTGAGAGCACCGGCTCCAGCCGTATCTCCGCCGCCCCAGCTGCTATTAATCACATCGGACTTCAGGGCGCCATTGCCCTGAAAGAATGCCTTGTAAACATTCACCGCCGACTGGTGGCTAATCGAGAATGAGCCAAAGTCGGTCGATGAAAACGCCGTGGCAATCGCACCTGAAATGACCTTGGCCTCAGGAGCCATTCCAACTCCGGTAGCTGTATAGTCCTCCACACCTGAAAAGAGCTGATGACCGCTGCCGGTGAGAATATGGCCCACCGCGGTGGCATGGTAGTCGATCTCATTTAAAGCACCAACAGCGGTGTTGTTGTAGTTGCTGACTGAATTGGTAATACCTGGTAATCGACTAAATGCCTCGTGCCCCGTCCAAATATGACCGGCCTCGATGTTGCCAATCACCGTGCTCCCTCCAAGAAATCCTAAATTATAGAATAGATCCCAGCCCACGATCGAGTTCACAAATGTGCTGTCGTTAGGGTTCGCGGTATCCCCAGTGTACAAGAGCGGTCGAAGATTGTCCTCAGCGTAAAGCCACGTCGATAAAACTAACAAAGTAGGCAGAATAAAAATTCGGTTTTTCATGGTGCTTAAGCTTTCTTACTTAGGTTCACATCAATGTGCAATAAGAAAAATAAAACTTTAATCAAGTATTTTTCTTCAAGGTGTGTTCACTCTATTTCTTTAGTTTACTCAGCAGGGAAGATGATACGGTAAAAACCTTTGTCGGGCTGCGGGCTTGTATCGTTGTAGATCGCAGCGCCATCAACAGAAGCGGTAACGGTGCCGATCTGAGTCCATCCAGTGAGGGTGGAGGAGCGCTGGATGCCGTAAACTCGGCCAGGGATTCCGGTGAAGGTAAGACGCTTGACGCCGGCACTTGGCTCGGAAACCACGGCGTTTTTGGTGGCATCTGTGAAGAGTGGATCTGGGGTGTCACCCGTTACTGTCACGCTCACGGTTGTTGTCGCATTATTGTAATTTGCCGTATCCGTCGGAGTGAATGTCACGTCCTGACTGGCCGTTACCGTGGGGGTCGTTCCTGGAGTCGTGAAGGCGAACGCACCAGCTACGCTGGCGGTTCCGCCGGTCAAGCTTGATGATGCCAAAGTCTGACCAGAAGTGATCGCAGAGGCCGTGGGCGCGGTGGTAATGGTGGGTGTCGCTTTGCTGACAATGTTGCCAGAAGCGGTGGTAGTAATGTTCACCGTCGTAGCCCCCACGCTGGAGAGTGCGATGTTTTGAGAATTATAACTGCCGGCAACCGTGGCATTCGCCGCGAGTCGGACGCTCAGCGATCCACTGGCCACTCCGCTGGACTGTGTAAATATCGCGGTGCTGGCGTAGGAAGTGCCATCGGCAGAGACTTCGAAACCAGTCGGGGCCGTGGCGGTGATGTCAGCACCGAGATTGACTCCCGAAATCGCAAACGTTTGGACGGCCGACGGCGATCCGAAGGTGGAAGTAAAAGCTGCGACCGAACCAACAGAATAGATCGTCGGGATATCCGCTGCCCGGATCTGGATATTGTCCAAGCGATTGTTTCCGCTAGCATTTGTAGCACCAGATACCGTAAGCCTCAGATAGGCGTTAGTGGCTCCATTCAAAGCGGTAAGTGCTGCGAGAGTTTTGGTCGCATAGCTTGTGGGAAAGGAGCCAATCGTTTCAGCCGTGGACCAGGTGGTTCCATCGGTGCTATATTCCCAAAGATGAGATGAGAACCCGGTTGGTGTGCTTTGAGTCGCATAGCTCACTGCCAAATTTCCACGACCTGTCATGTTGAATTTGAAAACAATTTTTTGCCCGTTTGCGGAGCTGTTGGCCAGAGTCAAGCTGGACGCGCCGCTCGTTGTGGTGGAAAATCCAGTTGCTGCATTAACAGCGGTTCCACCGAAGGATGTAAGCTGCGGGCTAGATGCCAATGAGGTCCAAGCACTGGAGGTGAATGAACCATCCAAATAAATGGTGCCGGCACCAAAATTAGCGGTGTAGCTTGTCGGTGAACCCGGTGCAGCCGCAGCCGCTGTTCCACCGTTTGTTGTGGTCTGGAAATCCCATCCTGCAATCAACGGCACTGCTACCGTGATGTCTCCAGGCACGTAGGTAATGTTATAATTGGTCGCAGTAAATGTTCCTCCTGTGGCAGCGGAAGGGGTCACTTGAGCGAGGTAAGTTCCGACGGGATCACCCGCCGCTGCGCCTGCGCCATAGTTGATGGTCACTGAACCGATGGTTTCCGGAGTAACAGGCCCGTTAAAGGTGATGAATGCCGTCGATCCCGCACCACTCGTGAGGGTGGCACCAACATTTTTAAAGACGCTGTTTGCGGTAATTGTTAGTGTTCTTGGTGCAATCGTTCCATCAGCTGTTCCGTTCGCAAGACTATAGTTGGCGACCAATCCTCCATTGCTACCGTTTTGTAGGGTGTAAGTAATCACAGTGCCGCTGTAGGTAGCTGCGTTGGCGCTGGGATAGGCTGCTGCAGAACCTGTCACGGTCAGTGTTTCACTGCCCACAAACCCGGAGAGTGTTCCCACCGTTAGCGTCCCGGCAGTTGCGTTGCCATTGTAGAACTTGTCTGCAAGAGTAGGAGCCGTGATGGCTAGTGCTACGGGGGTAATGTCAGCACTCAATCCCGTGGGCTGAGTGACTGAGTAGTTGTCGCTCGGCGCTGTATAACCAGTCACTGTGATCGGCTTGGCTAGACCAGCTCCGGCGCTGGCGAAAGTGGCGCTGGCTGTTCCGGTTACGGTGAAGTTTTCATTATTCTCCAAGCCGGAGTAGGCGGCGGTTCCAGTCGTGGATGCAGCAAGATCCGCGTCATACGGCTTGTTGCTGCCAGTCAGTCCAGTAATGGTGAGTGCTTTTTTCGCCACCGAGCTGGAGACGGTTGCCACGGTTTTGGATGTCGCTCCACCACCCGCTACGGTGATATTCCCCGAGTAAGATCCGAACGCGGTTGCGGCGGCGAGACGCACATAAACTGGGGTGCTTGCCAAGGTGCCGCTGGCGATAATATTTAGCGAGGTATTATAGCCTGAACCGATAGTTGTCGAAACCTCAAAGCCAGCAGGTGGCGTTACCGTCAAATCGCCCGTTAGGAAGATGCCAGAAACCGAGAAACTAGTGGGCGTCGCCGAGGGCGTGCCATAGGTCGTGTCAACCGCGGCAAGCGTTCCGGAGAGCGAGATCGTTGGGTCGGCGGTGACCGTTAGAGATGCGGCAACGTAGGTCAAAACGTAGTTGGCGATGTCGAACGTGCCACCAACGGCCAGCGAAGGTGTCACTTGGTCAGCGTAGACGGCTGCCACGTCGCCAGGAGCGGCACCGGTTCCGTAGGTGATCGTGACCGAGCCGATGGTTTCGGTGCCTGCGAGTCCGATACTGGAAAATGCACTTGATCCTGTAACGGGGCTCGCCAGTGTGTCACCAAATGCTTTGGTGGCGGCAAACGCGGTGATGGTCAGCGCTTTGGGATCTACCGTGAGAGTTCCAGTGTTGTAAGTGATGGAGTAATTGCTAGCAGTGAAAGTGCTTCCTGTTGCGGCACTGGGTGTGATGGTATAGCCGCCCGCCGCTGCCGAAGCCGCGCTGCCAGTTGATGTCAGTGTAACCGAGTCAATGATCTCGGAATTTGCCAAACCAATGGAGCTGAACAAACTGGTGCCGAGTGCCAAGGTAGAACCATAGGTTTTCGTCTGGGCACTAGCGGTGATCGACAAGTCCTTGGTCGTGACAATATTCCCGCTCGCAGCCGTCACAATGTTCACGGAAGTTGCTCCAGTGGTGGATAATACGATGTTTTGAGCATTATATGTTCCAGTAACCGCCGCCGTGGCTTTGAGCCGCAGAGATAAAGTTCCGCTTGCCGCACCGCCGCTTTGCGTGAACGTGGCCGTTGCTCCATACGTAGCCCCGTCACTAGCAACTTCAAAACCCGTGGGCGCCGTCGCAACAAGATTCGCCGTCATGTTAGCTCCTGAAACACTGAACGTTTGGGCATCGGATGGAGTGCCGTAGGTGGTGGTGAACGCATTCGCCGTGGCCGCGCCGGTGATTGTAGCTGTTGGAGCCACGCCAGTAAGCCCAAGTGACTGAATTCGGACTCCACGGCCACTAGTCAGGGTGTTTGAAAATCGCAGTTTTGTTGTTGATGTGAATGGCCCGGTTATTGTGATAGGCCCTCCGGTTATGTAAGTATTGCCGGTGGGACTTGCGCTAGTGTAGGAAGCTGCTGAGGTAAATGCACCAGACGCGGTAGATATTTGCACTCGCAGTGCTGGGATTGTGCCACTACTGAATGTAGCAACTTTAACATTGAGAGTCAGCGAGGTATAAGAAGAAAGATCATAATCTCCAGTCGTAATAAAATCAGATGGATTACCTGCATCAACAAGATAATAGCTCGTCTGATCGATTGCGTTGGTTGCGACATTGTTGGTTCCCGTCCATCCGGAAGGGAGTGCGCCTCCTCCCGGAACTGAAAAGATTGTCGTCTGTCCCCAACTCGTCTGAGCCAATGCGAAGAACCCAGCCACAGCGATAAGCCAGAATCTTAGGGCGGACGAGAATGCAGAAGTGAGATTTAATATCCGCGACTTAAAATAGGAAGGCTTGGTGAGCATTGGCATGGAAGAGTTTATGGAATTTGGATTCGCAAGAGGGCAGGGACTAGAAGTAGTTAGGGAGTTAGGAATCATGGAATGGATCATGGGAGTTTAAGTTGAAAGATGTGCGGTAACGTGAAGCAGTTTAAGGAGTTAATAGCAGTAAAAAAGATGTCGTTAGAGGCGAATTCGTTACTCGCCTAAAATCAGACGAGCGAGCATGAAACAGTATTATTTTTCTGCAAGTGAAAAATTATTACGACTTTCCAGAAAATAAAGCTGAGTCCGGTGAGGGCAGTTGTCAGTTCGTTGGTAAGCAGTTTTTCTGCCATGAAATATCTTTATTCATCATTTTTTCAGAAAAATATGAAAAATCTTTCTTGCTCCCCTTGCGCGTTGCTCACTTATGGGTATGATCATCAAATGTCCATGACTTGTCATTCACTTCCTGATTATCTTACAGAGGAAATCATGCTGCATCCAGAGAAACGCCAATTTTCGGCCTTCTCACTCACAAAGTTATTGCACACGGTATTCACTCCTACGGCGGGGTGCAAGGTGTGCATTTTGGTTGATTTTGATGAACCAGCTGAGTTGATCAAAGACTTCCGCTTCCTTCGTGAAGAAGGATTTCCGATTCAAAAACGCGCTCATCAGCATTTTTACGAAGGCTTGCGCAACGGGGCGATGGCGGAATTAGAAATGCACGGCGGTGAAATGTATGCATACAAAATGACCTATGGCTCTAACCTCGATCTTGCTGATGAGGTGTGGGATACTGCAGGCAAAAAACTCTCGTTCGATCGTGATCTTTATCCGCACTACGACATCATTTTGTGCATTTCCACCTATTCTGCCACAGCACCTCTCACCGCTAAAGCGAAGGAGTTTGGTTTTCGCGGTGCGACATTGCATGGGCTAAATGACATCATCCTCAGTTCTGGCTTGGCGGTTGATTACCACGAGGTATCGCGTGATGCGGAAAAATTTCGTCTGGCGTTGACTGGCGCGGATTCGATTGAAATTGATTTTGCCTTAGAAGACGGACGGGTGTTGACCGCATGGCTCGGTCTCGCTGGACAAGAAGCGCAAAAATCTCACGGCCTCTGCAATGGCTTGACCCCAGACATCGCTAACCTTCCAGCTGGCGAAGTGTATTTCGTGCCAGAAGATGCACGCGGTCATTTTCCGATGAAATACGAAGATGGCACGCTGGGTGTATTGGATGTGGTTGATCGCTGCATTGTGCGCTCCACACTGATTTCAGGAAATCAAGCAACCATCGATGCGCACAATGCAAAATTGTTAGATGATCCGATGACGGGGACCTTGGGTGAACTTGGTTTTGGTACGCAGGTTCTGCCAGTCTCAGGTGCGGATATTCAGGATGAAAA
>CAIRGO010000264.1 GCA_903878115.1 Akkermansiaceae bacterium
GCATTGCGCCAGAGCTCTATCATTGCGGTCGCCGTGGATGGCTTCGCTGTTTTCGCTTCCACGCAGATCACCGGGCGATTGGCATCCACCCACAGGCGCAAATCCACCTGGGCATCCCCTTCCCCGTAGCTGGCGCTCAAGGTGCCATCCTTTGCGGTTAAAATCTGCCTGAATTTCTTCGTGCGCTCTGCCGGACCATCGCCCACCTTGATGCGCACGGCACCGACTTTCACCAGACGTCCGCTGTCGTCCCAGGCGTCGGTGCGGGCGATGTAAAAGCGCAGGTCGCCCGACGGCTCGATCCAAGCGTTGAGAGCGATCTCGCCGTTGCCCAGCGGCATGGTGCCGTTGTAGTCAGCGCTGGGCGTATCCCAGATCACTTCGTAGGGCGTTGGCGTCACGGGTTCATCGGCCGCACTCGCTCCACCGTGCGCCAGGATTCCCGGCGCGATGTTTGCCGCACAAGCGCGGTTGTTGATCTCCGGCGCTGCCTTTATTGCCGGCAGTCCGGCACTGAAGACAAACAGACACACCACTTTTGTTGTTATTACTTGTTTCATAGTAGTTCGTTGCAAGTCTATTTCGTCACTTTTCGATAGAGAAAGGCATCAGAAGTGAGCAAGGATATTAACAATGCCTTCATGCTGCCGTTACTATCCCGATAGGCCTTGTAGGCATCCTGCAGGATCGGCGCGTCGTTGATGGTTTCATTGCGCCCCATCCAGAAGCGGAAGACATGGCGCACGAAGACTTGTTTGACACGTTCACTGTTGGCGAGTTTTTGAATCATCTCCATGGGATCTTTCACCGGTCCATCCAGCGCCGGATCACCGCTGAGGATGATTTCGCCGCTGGTGTCAACCGAGTGGCCCCAGTTGTTTGAAGGGTTGGTGTCGAGGAGGATGCCGAGTTGATTGTACTTCTCGAAGGGCAGGCCGAGCGGATCCATCTTCTGATGACAACGCCAGCATTCCTCTTTCCGAGTGACCCGCATCCGGTTGCGCAAGGTGGACTCGGGTTCCACCGGCAACTTGGCATCCACCGTGATCGGGATGTCGGGCACGGCGTCACCGAGCAGACGTTCGCGAATCCAGCGTCCGCGGGAAATAGCGTGGTTGTCCATAGCATCCGAGTGGGATGCCAGCCAAACGGGGTGAGTGAGGATGCCGAGGCGGTCATTCGTGTTCACGGTGGTGATAGCCTTTAACGCATCCGTGGCGGGCGGGAAACGGCCTTTGTCGAATGGCGACTGCCGCACATAGATCGGCTGAGCGGGGTTGGGAAAGATGTGATGAAGCATGTTCAGGTCGTAAGCTTCGCGCTCTGCTCTTTCGATAACCAGTTTGTTGTCCTTGGTGGGTTCGATCTTTTCCGGTTTTTTGAACTCTTCGAATTTCTTTCCCCTGTTCATGAAGTAGCCGATGTCGGACTTGAACAGGATGCCGTCCCGAAAGTTCGCGCCGGAGGTGTAGGGCTGATAGATGACGCGGTCGGTGGTTAAAATTTCCTTCAAAACATTTTTGTCTTCCCGCAGGATCAATTCGATGAGAGCGTCCGTATTGGCGACCATGCTGTTCATCGAAGCGTAGTATGTATCGTAATGGCCTCCGTCCTTCTCCAGGAACTTACGATCCTTGCAGATTCCGGGAGCACGATCATAGTCGAAATATTCCCTGAAGAATTGTAGAATGCGCGGTTTGCGGATGCTGTCGTCGTTGAGGATACGGGTGACCTCGCGTTTGACATCCTCGCGGGTCTTCAGTTTACCCTCGGCGAGAGCGCTCCTGAGATGATCGTTATCGGGGCGGATGTAGGAGAAAGCGGCGTTGAGGGCGAGCGCGAGTTCGTCGCCTTGCAGCGGCACGCGTCCATGATTGTCGGGGTTGCCATTCTCTCCGAGTTCCGGGCGAAAGAGCGCGTCGCGGTCGAGGAAGATCGGCACCAACCCGAGGATCACCCCGTCATCCTTGCCGAGTTCCTTGATCGACTGATTGACGATGTCGAGATAAACAGCGGTCTCTTCTTTGGTTGGCGGGCGCAATGTCAGGGCTTCAAACAGAAATTGAATGGCTCCCTTCAGTTGTTCATCGCTCACCCCCGGGGATTTCATCAACTCGTACACCGGAGTCAGCGGACGTTTGATTTCCTTTGTATAAAAAATGAGGTTCAGGTTTCGATATTCTCCAGGGATGGACTTGATGTCATCGGCAAACTGGTAGGGCGCGGCTGCGGGGCCGTAGGCCATGTAACGCAGTACTTTTTCCGCGATGCCGGCGATCTGCAGAGCTTCGGAACTGTTAGCCGAGTATAGGAAAGGATAGTTGCGCAAGCCATGGTCGCGAACCATGGAAAAGCTGGACTGGAACCCGCTGACACCAACGCTGTAGGCATCCTCGAAAGCACCCAGAAATTGATCAAGGCCGAAATAGACCTTGGTCTCCCCTTCGAGGTTCGACGGGATGTGATCACCATGGGTCCAGAGTCCCGGACGCTGCGGATCGTACTTCCTTTTCAGGCTAACGAGATCGTTCAGCCGAACCATTTGTTCCTGCGGATGAATGCGCCAGATGCGCGCCGGTGTGGATGCGGGTTCGGGGTTTTTGGGCAGTGGTCCAAAGAGAAGATCGTGATCCAGATGATTACCCTTGATCGGACGCATGTGGTCGGTGAACCCGCCTTTGTCCTTCATCGCCGTGGTCAGCTCGTCGGTGATCCATGTCGACAGTTCCCAACGCTCCATCAACTGCGGTTGGTTCGTTTTTTTCCGCGGCGGCATTTCCTTCAGCGCCACCTGTTCCCAGATCCGTTTCCACAAGCTGGCATTGTCGGCCGAAACATCGCTGAGACTCTCCAGTGAGACACTGCCTTTTTTTGTCTCTTCATCGTGGCAATCAAGGCAGTATTTTTCGAGAAAGGGAGCAACCGTCTTCTTGAAGCCGGCATCCCGAAGTTCGTCCGCTCCCGCTTGAGAAGAAAGCAGGGAGGCGAGCACTATCGCTAAATGGATCGGATTGGCGACTCTCATACCACTACGCCAACAATTCCTCGATCGGGCCAATCACGCTGTGATGGAGAGCGCCCATGTTTTTATCCATGTTGAAGCGGTCAACGGGTGTGCCAACTCCATGGAGGAAGGTGGCGTAGAGATCGTTGATCGGTCGTTCTTTGATGTGGGTGTATTGACCGGTCTTGAATCGACCACCGGCATTGCCGAGAAGCACAAAGGGCCAGGTCGCACCTTCGGAATGCTGCTTCTCCGCATTGTTGCTCGAATAGACGATTAAGGTATTGTCCATCATCGATCCCGCGCCTTCCGGAGTCGCCTCTAGGGCTTTCATGAGCTTGACCAGCATCTCGCAGTTATAATTACGAATTTTCGTCCAGATCGGATTGCCTGGTTGATCGATGTGTCCAAGCCCGTGTCCGCCTTCATTGATGCCCAGGCCTTTCCATGAGCCGAAATACTCGCCGCATCCGGAAGCGATCGTCAGCACATTGGTCAAGTTCACCTGGAGAGCCGCGATGCCGACATCCAACAGCGCATCGTGCCAGTCGGTTTCAAATTTCGGATTGGTATAACGGTCGTCAAGTTTCGGAGCGAATTTCTTGAGCTGATCCGAAATTTTGGACAATTTTTCATTCAAGCCATTCAGATCGCGAAATCCACTTACATACCTGCCGTAGCGTTCGCCTTCGCTCACTGGCAAGCCCTTCGCCTTGAGTTGCGCGACGCGTTCGACTTCAAGCATGACGTGGGAACGTGCCTCGTAGTGCTGTTTGATGGCACCCTCGGCAATGCTACCGAAGAGCAGTTGATACAGCATGGTGGGGTCGCAATGCATGAAGATCGGCTGATTCGGCCCTGCCGCCGAAAGAGTGGCTAGGGTTGGTCGGGCTCTCATGCTGTCGAGCGATTCCATGCCAATGCACAGCGGCGGCAGGATCGTTTGTGGCAGCGACTGGCTGAGCATATAATCAATGGTCGCGGCCGACGGCGGCACACCGGTTCCCCCGCGGTACGCGCCAAGGGCTCCGAAATAAGCACTGTGTCCCGGGTTGGTGTGGCGCCCATGCAAACCGGTGATGATGTGCATTCTGTTTTTGTAAGGCTCCAGAGCCTTCATTGGTTCTGCAAGGGTCAGCCCGCTGAGCGCACAGCTTTCCTTCAGCTCCTTGGGGATACAGGTCAGCGGGTCGAAGCCGTGGTTTTGCAAAAAGAAAATAACCCGTTTGGGACCACCCGCAGTTTTAATGATTGGTGTATCAGCGGCCTGAGCAAGGTCGGGAAACAAACTGGTGCCAAGCAGCGCACCGACACCGGTCGCCATTCCATGAAGCATTTCTCTGCGGTTAATCATAATGAATTATTTCGTGTGTTGTTTACTGAAAACCATGGAAGCTTCTGTCAATTCACTTGCACTTCGCAAAATGTCAATGCGGGGATACCGTTTTTCCCATACAGCAGGAGTTTCGGTTCTCATTTTTTGTCGGTGAGATAGGTGAGCCTGTCACTATGTCATGGTTCCCATCGCAACACGGTGAAAATCGACATCGTATTGTTCCCTGAAGGTTCGTGTTGCGACGCTTCGTTATTCCGAAACCGGCAGCAGCCGCAGTTTTTCACCTACGGTTGTTTCAAACGTGAACCGCTCACCCGACAGCGTTTGCGTTTTGTCGTCGACGCGGGAGATAATCACCCGGCTACCGGGCCATGGATTCACTATCGTGCAAGAGCGGCCCTTTTCGCTGAAAATTTCCACATTGCGCACCATGCCGTTCTTGAGTTCGGCGGAAATCAGGAAGGCACCCCACGCGCGGAGTTGCGCGAAACGCGCGTCCATTTCCTTGGGCCAGACGGGATACAGCCGCAACACACCACGGTGACTCATGCAGAGCATTTCGTTGATGGTATTGGGAACGATGCTGCAGTTTTCACAGCCATGCGGATTACCTTTGATGAAACCATTGGTCGCGGCCTTGGTGGCGATCATTTCCCGCAGCTTGGCAAGGATCACTTTGGGGTCATAGCCGACCCGCACGGCGGCGGAATACAAGCTGTTCATGCCATTGCCATCGAACCAGCCGTTTCTCACATCGATGGTGTTGCGCGAAACTTGCAGTTCCTCCGCGGAGCTGTCGAGACCGATTGCTCCGGCCGGATAAATGTGCTGGATGGCGAGGGTGTTGCTGCGCCACCAGGCGGTGCCTTTTTCGGTGTAACGAAACACCTTCACTTTCGGTTTTTCGATGCTACGGTCCTCCGTCGGCAGTCGTGGCAGAGACAGCTCTTGATAAGTCCAGCCGCTGAGATGGTCGAGAATATGGTGCCATTTTTCATACCGGTTCGCATCGATCCCCAACTCCTTGCCCATGTCGATGGCCAGCTCCAGAGCATTGCGCACCAAGGCAAGAGAGACCATTGAATTGAAATCATTGCCATTGTTGGAACGTTCATGAATCGAGTCCCGGTAGATCACATACCTGCCATCTTCAAATTTCAGATAGTCCTCCCAGAAGTCCGCAATGTCGCGCACCAGCGGATAGAGTTTTCTGGCATACTCCTTGTCGTAGGTGGCATGCCAACGCATCGCAACATTGACAAGACAATAGGCGCCATTGCTGCGCTGATGATAGAACAGCCCCTCTTTTTCAAAATGCGGCGGGCGCGCATAACCATCGTCCGGATAATTGCGGGTGACTTCATTTCCTTTCGGCCCAATGCCTACCGGGAAATAAGCGCCACGGATGTTCTGTGCATTCTTCGCATACCATTGCGCGCGCGGCAGGAAATCAAGAATCGGCGCATGATAGGGGTCCGCCTGCTCGATGTGGTTGGACGAATACAGCGCATAGAACGGAGCCATGTGGTTGTAGTTCAGGTGATAGTCACCCTCCCAACCGGGGATGTCGGTCGTGTTCCAGGTGCCGAAAAGTGGAGGTGGGAAATCAGGGTCGCGACTCGCGCACGCCATCACATAGTTCGACAAATAGTAGCGTTGTTCGAGGATCGGGTCGCCGATTTCCACATACGACTTCGCCCAGAAATCCCGCCACCACGCGGCATGCTGTTTTTTCAATTCGACCAGGGAAGTCGCATTCATGTCACCCATGCGTTTGCGCACATGCTCGAGCGGCGCTGCCGACTTGAACTTGCTTTGCATGGCCGCAACAACCGTCACCGGATGCCCCGCTTTGAGCGTGAATTGCAGCGCCTCCGCCCCAATCAATTTCATGGCGCTGGCGACTTCCGTCGGAATCTCGACGTTTCGCGCAAACTTCCGCGTTGCCCACATCGTTCCGTTTTCCTCTCCTTTTGTCACATCGGAGTTGTCACCTTCCTGCACCCAAAGGCTGATGTCCACAGCAACGTCTTTGCCGGTGGTGGCAAGTTCCACAACCAACATGTTCTCACTCGCCGCCACCCATGACCGCACTTCCACATCTGCCCATTTCGACACGGTCACCGCATCGTAGAAATGTTGTTCGGTGTTCGAACCTCCCTGCAATTCGGGGAACTTCACATCGATCCCTCCGAACACCCGCGGGCCACTTGGTCCGGTTTTGAAGTCGTGCGCCAGTTTCCAAAAATCATTCTTGCACAGCCAGAACCGCGGACCATTGGCGATTTGACGGACTTTTTTGTCCTCCCCCTTGGTGGTGATTTCAGACAGGCAAACTCCCATGTCGCCATTGCCCAGCAGTGGGCCATCGACGCTCGTTTTGATCGGCGTGGACATCGAGAGTCCCCGGAATACGGCCATGTGGGGCGAAACCACCCGTTTGGAACCGTCCACCAGCGATTCCCCGTCGGCGAATGCGGGTGAGGCGGTTGCGAGAAACAACGCGACGAGGAATCGGAGGACGGTGAGTGCGGCCAGATACTGTGCGAATGGAAGTTTCATCTTGTTTCGGGCGATTATCATGCTGGTGGTTTCGTTAGTCTAGAAGTTGTCCGGTAACGCGTTCGAGTTTGTCCGAACGGGAGATTTCTCGGTCGTTGGCAAAAACGCGAAGTCCTTTGCCGCGCTTGTAATTGTCGCCGGTTTTGTCCCACAGGATGGTGAGGGTTTTGCCGTGATAGGAAATGTTGTCGAGACAGAACCAGTCCCATTTGTCGTCAGCAAGGCAAGGGAAAGAATCGTGGTTTTTGGCATTTTTATATTATTTTCTTTTGGGAGGTGCTAATCTACTTGAGGCGCCAGACTCAAGTTCTCGTTGATCCGGGTGTTGAGCGTAAAGCGCGCTCCGAAAACCGTCTCGGTCGGGCCATCACTCCGGGTGACAGTCACTTTGCGATCCGGCCACGGGTTGACCAGCGTGCAGGGCCGGCCTTTCTCACTGAGGATCTTCACATACTGCACTTCACCGCCCTTGAGTGAGCTGGTCACCAGGAAGGCTCCAAACTGACGCAGCTTGCCGAAGCGGGCGTCCGCCGATTTCGGCCAGGCCGGAAAGACGCGCATTACGTCCTGATTCACCGAGCACAGCATCAGGTTTACAGTGTTGGGAATAGTTGCGACTTTCTCCATGCCGTGTTTGTTGTCGCGCATGCCGTTAGGGCGGTATTGGGTGGCCACATATTCGTGCAGCTTCGCGTAAATCACGTCGGGATGGTAGCCGAGGTAGGCGGCCGCCGGGAAGAAGCTGGTGTCGCCGTTGTTGTCGAACCAGCGCTGCATGAAATCGAGGGTGTTGATCGATGTCTCGATCAATTCCGGATCGCTTTCCAGGCCGATTCCTAGGGCTGGGTAGATATGCTGAATTCCAAGTGTGTTGCCCTTCCAGTACTCCGTTCCGACCTCCGAGTAGCGAAAGATGGTCTTCCCATCCACCTCACGGGTGGCGTATTTGCTGAGATGCGTCAGGATGTGGTTCCACTTCTCATGCTTGTTCTGATCCACGGCGAGCGTCGTACTCAGCTCCAGCGCCGTGCCAAACACCGCACGGACCAGAGCCAGCGAGACAATCGGGTTGAAATCGTCCCCGCTCTGCTCATGGATAGAATCGTTCGCGATAACATACCGATCCTTATCTTTCTCAAAGGTCATGTAGGCCTCCCAGAATTCAGTCAACTCCTTGAAATACGGATACACCTTTTTGGCATAAGCCGGATCATGGGTCGTCTTCCAGCGGAAGATCATATTGACCGCTCCGTATGCGCCGTTGCTTTTCTGGTTGAAGGTATTAGCCCCACCTTCGCCTTTTGGTATAATTCCGACGGGGTAAAGGATTCCCGGCATGTCGATTTTGCGGGCCAACTCGCGGGCTTTCGGCATGAAATCCAGCAACGGTTGGTCGTGAACCTCGCCCAATGCCACATGGTTGGATGCGTAGAGGCTATAGAACGCCGCCTGATAATTGTAGTTCAGGTGGTAATCGTTGCCCCACCCCGGACCATCGGTACAAAACCACGAACCGAGAATTCCCGGCGGAAAATCTTTGTCACGGCAGCTGCTGGCAAACAGATAGTTCGCCAAATAATACTGGCGCTCGATCACCTTGTCGGGGATCTCGACATAACTCTCGGCCCAGAATCCGGCCCACCATTTCTTGTGTGCCTCAAGCTGAACAGGCATGTCGGTGATGGCGTAAGAAGAAATTTTCTTTTCGACATCTACGGCATAGTTCAGGTTCTTGATTCGACTATCCATGGCAAACACAAAAACCTGCCGGTTCTGGTCCAGTTCGCCGCGTTTACCGGAGCCGAACCGGCGCATGCCTAGGCATACCGCGGCCTCTGACCCCTTATCGATTTCGCGGTGCAAATAGATTCCCTCGCCGCCTTTGAGGTCACGCACCTCCGCCACACCACTCTCGGCTTTGGTGCGTTTATTAATCTCCTTCATGACTTGCGGGTGCATCGTGTAGGAGATCTTTCCATTGTCCGCCACGAACTCCATGAAGATCATATTGTCAACGGCGCTTACCCAGATCCTGAAGCGGACGGTTACCCCACCCGCCTGCGCGAGAGTGCCGGAAGTCACAGCAGTATAGAGATCGGTTTCCGCGCTGCATTGCGGATCGGGCTTCGCTGGATCGAAACCGAAGGCGGTGTCGATGAGCGCCACGGAGCGGGCGCCGCCGCTCCACATATCATTCTTGTGGAACCAGAAGCGGATGTTGCCAGACTCCCGCTTCTTGCGTTCGCCACCCTTTGCCAAGGGCGTCATGCTGATGGACATGGCAATATCGCCATTACCTAACAGAATAGCATCGGTGGAATAGGGAGCCAGTCCGACCGGCATTTTGGTGAAAACCGCCTTGTGCTGTGAGACGATCCGGCGGGACTCGGCCAGCAGGTCGGTTTCCACTGGTGCCGCAAGTGCCTGGCCAAGCGAGATCAACCCGACGGCGATGCGGACGAGGATGTTCATTGTGATTTGTTTCTGGTGATCCATGGTATGGCGCTTGTCATTGCGGCTCTGGCGATGCCTTCGCCTTTGGGGCGGCGCCCTTGCGGCCGGCAGTCAGGTCAGTTACGCGCTCCTTGATCGAGCTCGGGCCGGGATTGAGTTCATCGAGGATGGCTTGCAGTTTGCGGCGTTCTGGCTCGTTGGTGACTAGTTTTTCAACAAACGGAGCTTCGGACATATCGAAGAGTTCGCCCTGCTCATTAAGTTTGAAGCCTTGGTTGCGGACATACCAGTAAGCTTTGGTGGTGGACCCTCGGTTATTCATTTGCACAAAGACCCAGTCGCGCGGAGTGCCGTTCTCGCCACGGAGCTGTGGCACAAAACTGCGCCCGTCTAGTTTCACTCCTACCGGAAGTTTGGCGCCCCCTAGTTCGGCGAAGGTCGTGAAGAAATCGCTAAAGTCAATCAGGTCATTGCGAACCTTGCCAGCGGGGACCACACCAGGCCAGTTGGCGATCAGCGGAACGCGGCTACCACCTTCGTCCATGGTTAATTTGGCACCGTTTAGGCGGCGTCCGTTGACCGTGGAGATCTCAGCCAATTTGCGGTCGGTGCCATTGTCGCCGGCGAAGATGACGAGGGTTTTTTCTCGGAGGTGGAGCCGGTCGAGTTCGGCCATGAGTTGGCCAACGAGCTTGTCCATGTATTCGATATTATCGGCGTAGAGCCGGTTGGTGTCGGCGCCGGGCGAGCTATCGGGCGTGGGCAAAAACGGTTCGTGCGGGTGGGTCATCGGATAATACAGGAAGAATGGCTCGGCTTGATGCTTGGTAACAAAGTCGGTGATGAAGCGGTGCTGAATGTCTGGCAGGTATTGGTCATCCAGTAGTTCAGTTTTCCTGCCATTGACTGTGTATTGCTTGATCTGTTTGCGCCAGTAGCCACCGCCCCAACCATTGTAGGAGAGGTATTCGTCAAATCCCCACTCACCGGGACCCAAACAGATCTGGCCCCATTTGCCGACGCAGGCGGTGACGTATCCGGCCTGCTTCATCACCGATTGGATCATCACGTCACGTTGCGGATTGACTGGGCAGGTCTCGACCGTCTTCCAGGTGCTGTTATCGAGCAAGCCGGTGCGGAACGGGTAACGACCCGTCATGAGAAGGCAGCGCGATGGCCCGCAGACCGGTAACGAGTAGCAGTGGGAAAAGCGCAATCCCTCACCGGCGAGCTTATCGATGTTAGGCGTCTTGAACGAACCTCCATAGACACCGACGTTGCCGAGTCCAAGGTCGTCGGCGAGGATGAAAATGATGTTAGGCTTGGTGGATTTTTCCGCCGCATTCGCTGTTGACACGCCCAACCCACCAGGCACGGCCATAATTATCGCGGCGGCAATCTTCAAAATAGCAGGTCTGATCATTGAGATTCCTTGTTTTTCTTTTTCTTGGTTGCCGCTTCCTCCGACTTACTCATGCGGGGGGCATTTTGTGCTAGGGTGAGCAGGCGTTTGACGATTTCCGGGTGATCGGCGGCGACATTCCTCGATTCGCCGATGTCGTCCTTGAGGTTATAGAGTTCGGTCGCGGTGAATAATGCTTCGCCGCCCTTGGCGCTAGAGTTAAACCATAACTTCCATTCGTTCCAGCGGACGGCCTTGGCTTCCTTGCCCAGATGATAGAAAAAATAATCGCGCGCGCTGGCGGGTGATTTCCCCGTCAGGTAGGCGGATTGGTCGAAGCCATCTATCTCGCGGTCCTGCGGGGCCTTATTACTCGCCAGGGCCGCAAAGGTCGGCAACACATCCAGGGTTGATAGAATACCATCGCGGGATTGGCCAACCGGCACGCCCGGGCCGCGCAGGATCGCCGGCACGCGGAAGCCCCCCTCGTAGGCGGTGTTCTTCCCGCTGCGGAGCGGCAGGGCCGATCCGGTCGCCAGATGTCCGCCGTGGCTCTTCTTGAACTCCTCTTCCTTGGAATTCCACGGGCCGTTGTCGCTGGTGAACAGGATGAAGGTGTTGTCCCCGAAGCCGAGATCATGCACCGAATCGAGCAGGCGCCCGGTGTTCCAGTCGACTTCCTCCATGGCATCGCCATAGAGATCGCCGCTCGATTTCCCCTTAAATTGGGGGGAAGCATCGATCATGACGTGCATCATGGTGTGGGCAAGGTATAGGAAAAATGATTTCTCCTTTTTCTGCCGTTCGAGGAATTGGATTGCCTCGTCGGTGTAGAGCTTTGTTAGGGAACCCATGTCGCTGGTTGAGTTGAGCTTTTCGCGATCGCGGTAGAAGGTGACCGAGCCCTTGTCGTTGGCACCCAAGGTGCCGAAATAGTGGTCGAACCCTTGGTCGTTGGGCATCATGCCCTCCTGATTGCTTCGCTTGGACATGTCCCACTTACCGATACAGCACGTCGCATAGCCGGCACCTTTGAGCACCTCCGCCACGGTGATTTCATCACCGTTGGTGGTCCAGCCGCCGCCGACGCGCACCGGATAGCGGCCGGTCATGAGTGCCCCGCGCGATGGCCCGCATACCGCCTGCGCATAGAAACTGGTGAGGCGCATGCCATCTGTAGCCAAGCTGTCGATGCGCGGCGTCTTAAAAGTTTTCGCGCCGAAGCAGCCCACATCGGCATAGCCGGCATCATCCATGAAGATGATGATAAAATTCGGCTGGCGGGCGGGCGAGCCGGCGCTTGCCATGGGCGCCAAGGCCCACGCAAGGGCACAAACAGTTTTCCAGGCGGGTCGTAGATTCATCGATCAATTCTTGGTTGGCTTGCGATCCTTTTGCGGTGTGTCCAAATCCGCTAGGACTTTCTTGGCGGCGGCAGTCTTGCGGATGCAGGCTTGCACGGCGGCAGTTTGAATCGTTGGCACCTCCGGATCAAGGGTCTCCTTTCCGGACTTGCCCTCAATCGGAGCATCATTCCACGCCGGCCAGTCATCCGTGCGGAATGGCGGAGTCGGAGCGGCGCGATTGCCGAAGTTTCCAATAGGATGAACACCCCACGCATAACGCACTGCCACCGGGTCGGGCACACATTCACTGGTGACGGAGAACGTGTCACCTTGTTCGGCCTCCACCTGGGCCGGATAGAAATGGCGGTCCTTACCGGCGATGACAAAGCCCTTGGGCTGCACACGCATGCCGTACGGTGAACTCGGGTGACTCCCTTGGGTGAAGGTCAGCAGGATGCGCTGGCCGTCCTTTTTCCAGGATTCCATGAGCGGGATGTCGTAGGTGATGTCCTTGACATGATAGACCGTGGCCAGCGCCCAGCGTGCGGCGCGCTCTCCGATCGGGCGCTTGAACGGCGAGTGCATCTGGACGTGCCCGAGATCAAAGGTGGGCACGATCCCCGTGTTCTTGTGTTGAAGATGGGCCTTGAGTTGCGCTTCTCGCACTCCGGACGCCCGGTGGAGCATGCTGAGTTCCGGTTCATTTTCGTCGTCCGGTTCACCAAAGGAACACAACTGGACAATACAGAAGGGAAGCTCCGGGTCATTGAAAGCCTTGCGCCAATCCGGGATCAGCGCGGAATAAGTTTTCTGGTAGAGGTTAGGCCTCGCCTGGCCGGCGACGCAGTTGTTTTCTCCCTGATAAAAGATCGCGCCCTTGATGGCGAATTTTTGGATAGGCGCGATCAGTCCGTTGAAACATCCGCCCGGGAAGCTTTGCCGGTAGGTGTAAGACTTTGGCACTTCCGGTTTGGAGGGGGCTTCCTTGCCGGCGACTTCAGCCTTGGCCGCCTGGTTTTTCCAACCATCCATCTTGCGGGCGAGTTCGGCTTTCGGGTCATAGGCGGTGGACTCGGTATCGAACTGTTTGATCAGTGGAACCGCTTCCGGGATCTGTTCCAACGATGCCCGGGAAACCCAGGTTTCCACCACGCTGCCGCCCCATGAATTGTCGATCAAGCCAATCGGAACTCCGGTGATCGCATTGACGATTTTTGCAAAGTGATAACCAACAGCTGGAAATGCCTTCGCGTTTTCTGTTGTACTGACACGCCACACGCCCTTGAGTTCGACGTAGAAAGAATTGCGTTCCTCGATCGGAAAATTGTCGAGCGGTGTCGAACTGGAGCGCAGTGGCATGGTCAGACAGCGGATTGCCGGAATATTGGACAGCGGCATATCCAGATCGGAATTGACGATGCCGCCGGCATCCGACTCCATGTTGCTCTGTCCGCTGCACAGCCAGACATCGCCGATCAGAATATTCTTGAGCGTCAGCGAGTCAGTGCCGGTTTTCACTGTCAGTGCCTGCGGCTTGGCATTTGCAGGCATGGCATCCAGCGCCAGAAGCCACTTTCCACTGTCGTCCGCTGTTGTTTTTTTGCTTTGACCGCTGAACTCGACCGCGACCTGAGCGCCCTTGTCGGCCCATCCCCAAACCTGCACTGGTTTGTCGCGCTGCACCACCATGTCATCGCCAAACACACGGGGCAGTTCCAATTTCGCCTCGGCTGTTGAAATTACGACGGTGAGTGCGGCTAGATACGGCAAGAAGGGAAGTTTCATCTTGTTTCGAGTGGTCAGCATGTTGGTGGTTTTGTTAGTCTGGAAGTTGTCCGGTTACGCGTTCGAGTTTGTCTGAACGAGAGATTTCCCGGTCGTTGGCAAAAACGCGAAGCCCTTTGCCGCGCTTGTATTTCTCGCCGGTTTTATCCCACAGAATGGTGAGTTTTTTGCCGTGATAGGAAATATTATCGAGACAGAACCAGTCCCATTTATCATCGGGCACCAACGGTTGGACCTCTACGATATTGTCGGCCCGTGGTTGGAGACCAACGAGACCGGTGATGATGAGGTCGCAATAGCTGGAGTGATTGTAGTCCTTGCCCCGCTCACGCAAGACCTGATCCAGCTTGCCCGCCTTAGTCATTTGTTCGTTGTGTTCCTCGCAACGCTTGCGGGCGATCCATTCGCCGGTGAAAGGATCGAGGTTTTCGTCGATCCATGAAAGGGAATTTCCCTCGGCTGTTTTGCGGTGATGCGAGCGTGTATAGATTTCGAGAATCTTGAAATAGTCGTTCTTGCTGACGGCATCCTGTTTGTAGTTGCGCAGGACATTCGCCATGGCGGTGATAGTCTGCGCGGTGGCGAACGGCCAACTCGGACCGTTCCATTGGCAGCCGTGTCCTTCGTAGGAAATCAAGAATCCCGCATGACGTTGCTCGGCTGTCGTGGGACCGAAGGGCGCAAGAAAGCCTTTGGGATCCATCAACTGTTTCCAGGCGACTTCATATCCTTTGTCTGGTTGTGGAAGATTAAAATACCACGGAGTATAGCCATGCAACTCGCGGACATCCACCCATCCGGCCTTGGTGTCGGCATCGGCACCGTCGTTGAGCGCCTGAATGCTGTTGTTGCGCCCCATTTTGATGTCGTAGGATTTGGTGATCTTCGCAGCGGCGGCGAAATTTTTCCCGCTGCCAAGTGCGCGCCACTCGATGATCCCTGCGGATTTGCCCTTGGCGGACTGCACTTCGAGTCGGATGGAATCCGTTTCCACAGGGTCAAACGCCACCTTGTTGAAGACATCAAGCGCCACGGAGTAATCGCCGTGGTTTTTCACCGGTATCCATTCTTCTCCTTTGAGGACAAGGATCCGCCACGACTCGGGTTTCACCAAGGCCTGGCCGCCCTCCACCCAATAGACTTCCACGCTGTCAATTTTTTGCATTTTCGGGAAACGATACTGCACCCATTCCCGCGTCCCGCGGTGCTCGCTGTCCATCCAATGAAGCCTGGGCACGGAGCCGTCCAGGGAGTTCTTCGGAGTGACCATTTCCGCGGGACTGCGCTGCAAGGTTTTGAAAAACTTCGCGTCGCCATCCCACAGCTTTGATTGCACGAGCTGCCGTAATTTCTCCGCCTTTTGTTGATAGACTGTAGCCAATTCCCCGCGCCCGGCCAGTTCCGCGATCCTGGCGATGGCCACGGCATCGCCAAACATGTAGCTGTTGATGGTCGCACGCTTGCCGCTTTTTCCGACGGATACCTCCATGCCATCGCGATCATCGATCTGCCAAAAGAGTCCGTCGGCCGTCAATCGGCTTTCCTCCCAAGCTTTGTAGTTTTTGACCAGGTCATCCAGTAGGCCCGTCACCAGCGTTTTGTTGCCTGTTGTTAGATAGAAGGAATAAATGGCCTCTGCCGCCCAAAAGCTGTATAGCCGCGGGTTTCCACCTTTTTGAAACCAGAAAGTGGCATACTGATCGAGAAACGTTTGGTCAGCCAGCCATCGACCCTCGTGGAAGTGATGTCCTGCTGGGCAGGAAATGGTATTGTGTTTTCCCGACCAGGATACTTGGGGAAGAAACTCCGTAACCACCCAGCCGTCCGGACTTTGAGCGAGATGCTTGCGGTAAGTCCACCAGCGGAAATAGTAGGTGCGCTCCATTTCCTCATCCGGGCATTCGAAAAGCGGGATGTTGGCTGCGAGAAAACCCCAGGCTTTGGCATTGGGAATTGTATTTTTGTAGAGTTCGTTGTCCTCCGCATTGAATTTCTCCACATGGTGTTTGAACGCATCCGCTTTCAACACCGGCTCAGCGTACGCGGCGGTTGCAACGACCAGCATCGCGCAAGTGGCGAGCACAGTGCCTAGCTGTTTTTGTCGTTGAAATGAGTGGCGCATGCGCGATGGATTCATGATTGTGTCAGATATCAATTGATGGTCAGGATTCCGCCTTCTTCTTAGCAGCGGGCCGGGTGCCGTTTTTCTTTCCCTGTTTGGGATCATCACTCCAGGGGGCCGCCTGGTGTTCATCAAGCACCCGCTGAAGTTTTTTCAACGCCGCTTGCGCCTCGGCATCGGTGGTGTCTTTCGCGACCGGAATTTCCTCGAATGGCGCATCCTTCAAATCAAAAAATCCGCCATCGTTGGCCAGTTTCCATCGGGCGTCGCGGACAAACGATTTCCCCATCAGTTCGACGTAAACCCATTCGCGCGGAGTTCCTTTCTGACCTTTGATTTGCGACGCGATGCTTTGTCCGTCGAGCTTCACGCCCTCGGGCAACTTTGCGCCACCGAGTTCCGCGAACGTCGTCATGAAGTCCGAGAAATCGGTGAGATCATGATTCACCGCGCCAGCCGGAGTGGTGCCGGGCCAGTTGGCGAGCATGGGCACCCGGCTGCCACCCTCTTGCATGGTGGCTTTGTGGCCAGAGATGGTTTTTCCCTTTACCGGAGTATAAGCTGGTGAACGGATGCTGCCATTATCGCCCGCGAAGACGATCAGGGTTTTTTCGCGCAGTTTGAGTCGGTCGAGTTCCGCAACCAGCTTGCCGACAAGTTTGTCCATGTAGGCGACGTTGTCCGCATAGAGCTGATCGTCGCTTGCTCCTTCTTTGCTGTCGGGCGTTCGCTGGATGGGAATGTGAACGTGAATCATCGGATAATACACGAAGAATGGTTTGTCCTTGTGCCGACCGATGAAATCAACAAGGAACTCGTGGACGAGGTCGGGCATGTATTTGTCCTCTGGCAGGGTTTCGTCCTTGCCATTGCGCGTGTATTTTCCTTTCCAGTATTGACCGTTGCCCGCACCAAGTGATTCATCGAATCCCCATTTGCTCGGTTCCTCCGGCATCTGACCCCATTTTCCCGCCGCCGCCGTGACGTAACCAGCGGCCTTGAGCACGGTGGGTATCATGATTTCCTTTCGAGACGGATGATAGGCTCCGGCGTTGGCTTTGCCAAAACTGTTGTTGCTCGCCAGCCCGGTGCGGAACGGATAACGGCCTGTGAGCAGGGTGAAGCGCGACGGTCCGCACATCGGCATGGAATAGCCGTGATCGAAATGGGTCCCGCCTTTGGCAAGAGCATCGATGTTGGGGGTCTTAAATTTGTCCGCGCCGGTGAAACTCGTTTCTCCCAGTCCGATATCATCGGCCAGGATGAAAATGATGTTCGGTTGTGATGGTGGTAATTTCGACTCTCCGGCACCGGAGGATGCAGTGAGGGAAATGACGAGCAGCAGGGATGAGATGGTCCGATTCATGAAAGTCGTGGAAGGTTGCGTCATCAAGGTTGGGTGAAGCGCACAATGGTCAGCGAATGGGGAGGCAGGGTCGCGGTGCCTTTGGTGAACGTGAGTTTCGTTTGTTCCGGCGCGACGCGTCCGGGATGTTCGACATCGTTGAATGCTTCCGGAGAGGCGCCGGCCAGCACCGTGGCTGCGAAGGTGCCATCAAGCAAGTGTTCTCCCAATTTGACCGTGCAATCGGCGGTCTGGTCGGGATGGCGGTTGACCAGTGCGATCGACCATTTTTTCCCACTCTCGTCTACCGTGACCACGGCATCGATCACAGCGATCGGATTCTTGCCGCCGCCAAACTGGCCTGCCTCGACCGCGCACTTGCCGACGCGGGATTCCAGCAGGTTGGCATACATTGCTATCGTGTGGAAGGTGGTTCGTTTGACAACTCCATTAGGATGAACGAACAACGGACCGCGGGTATTTACGATTGGTGCGATGTTGGTCATGCCGACGTCATCGCAGTGGCGCAGGCAGGAGTTGAAAAACGAGGCGGAGAAAAGCGCATCAGCCACGGTGTATTGCGCGTGGATTTTGTTGATCTCGCGCTTGGCGATGAACTCGACCGCCTCCGCGTCGCCCGCTTCGAGGGCTTTCTTGCGAGGGAACCCCGGATGATGCCATCCGCGCAGATTCCATTCGTCGAATGCAATGCGCACCCGCCCGCGACAGCCTGCTTTGTCGAGGATGCCGAGCATGGTTTCGATGGTTTTCTCAGGCCCTTCGGAGCGCATGATGCAGTCCTTGTAGGGTGGCATCATGTTCTTGCTTTGATAGCCAAACCAGTACTCGTGCAGGGCGACATAATCGAGGTGTTTCCCCGCCGCTGCGAGCAAGGGCAGGCTCCATTCCTCCTTCTTGGTGGCGGCGGCCACGAGTTTGATGTCGGGATCGGCTTCATGCATCAGCTTGGCACATTGATCGACCAGTGGACCCCATTCGTCCGCGTCCTTGCGGCCGATTTCCCATGGTCCGTAGTTTTCGTTGCCGATGCTCCAGTATTTGACTTTGAACGGTTGCTCGTGGCCGTTGGCGATGCGTTGTCGGGCGTATTCGCCTTCGGTGGCGTTGCAGTATTCAACCCACTGTTTCATCTCTTCGGGTGTGCCGTTGCCGGCGTTGGTGCAAATGTAGGGCTCGCAACCGACTAGGCGGCACCATTCGACAAACTCGTCGGTGCCAAACGTATTGGGGTCGGTGGCCCCCCAAACCGGATCCGGCACCGGCTTGCGCACTTTGCCAACTCCGTCTTTCCAGTGATAGCCGCTGACAAAACATCCGCCGGGCCAGCGCACTACGGAAAGTTTCAGCTCCTTCATGGCGGCGATCACATCCTTGCGGAAGCCGCGCGCGTCGGCGAGGGTAGATCCTGGTTCATACAAACCGCCGTAGATCTGGTCCTGGAAATGTTCGATGAATCCACCGAAAAGCATCGGGCTCACAGCTTTCGATGGCGCCGACGTGTCGATGTTGAGGGTTGCGTGGGGTTTTTCCGCAGGCTCTACAGGGGCCGCCGTTGCGATCCCCGCATGGATCCCCAGTAGAGTCGGAATGACGATGGCCAGCAGTCGCGGCATGGCAGAAGTTGTTTGCATCACGTTACTTAACAGTTGGTTTTTTCGCTAAATCGAGCGAGCGAAGCGGTCGTGTGTCCTCGGGAGCGGCCTCGAGCTTCTTAATCATCGCGGCCACGCGTTCGGCGTGTTTCGCCATGGACTTTTCCTTGTGGGCGCGGATTTGTTTTTCCAATTCGCGCAGCTGCGGCAAGACCTCTTTCGCAGCAGCCCCATAACTTTCCAAGGTGTCGAGCGCTGCGGGGATGCGCGCGTGTTTACCCCACTTATCGATGTCCGTCACTTCAATGCAGAGCTGCATGCCCTCCTTGATTCGGTATTGTGCGAAAAGATCGAGACCGCGCAGGCGCACGCCGCTGGCGAACATCTCGCCGCTGGGCGATTGGTATTTGATCGATTGATAGATAGCGGGCAGCAGCGGTTTGATTTCTTCGTAGCTCAAATGCGTGTAAATCGAGGTGACCGTGCCGCGGGCGCGACCGTCGTCATTCTTGAGCAGTCGTTCGGCGGCGGCATAGAGTTTCGGGCGTTCCACCTCGCTGATCGACTTGGCGAAGAGTCCGGGTTGCCCCATCGCACCGCCGGGATAGAAGAGCGCATAACCGATGTAGCGCTGCATGAATTCGCGTGGATCCGCGGGATCAGTGGCCACGGCCAGCTCGAGCAACTTATCGGCGGATTTGCGGGCTGGATTGCCAATGGCCGATAGAGCATAGGTGGCCTGGATGCGCAGCCATACATCGGTCGATTTCAGTGCCTCGGTGAGCGCCGGAACCGCTGCTGCGGCTTTCATCGCTCCGAGGGCTACGCAGGCACCGTAGCGAGTGTTGGCATCCTTGGCGGAGAGCATCCCGACCAGGGTTTGCACCGTCGTGTCGTCCGATTTTTTCGCCAGGGCTTCCCCGGCCCTGCTGCGCACAGCCGGGGACCAACTGGAAAGATCTTTCACGAGCGCCTCTTTTGACTTGGTGTGATAAGGAGCCATACCCTTGTCCGGCACCAAAAACCCGCGCCCTGCTTCGATCGTTTCCGCGAGGGCGGGACCGGTCAAATCTTTCTGATTGTGTCTTCCTTTGCCGGTGATGTGGATTTTTTCCAAGGGCAACAGGTAGGCCAGCAAATAGGCTCCAGTGCAGTCCCAATTGCCGTATTTGTCATCATTGGCAACGCCTTGGTAAGGAAAACTGCCGTCCCAACGTCGGGCCAGATCGTAATACCAGCGGATTTCATTGAGAAATGCCGAGGTAGCGGCGGGACCGGCGCGTCCTGCTCCGAGTGCGCCCCAGAGATAGCTGAAGTAGTTGCCGGTGTGGCCCATCTCCCGCTCGCCGTAGGATGCCACGACCATGCGCGAAAAGAAGGCCGCTCCATCGACTTTATCCTGCGCGTCGAACATAATCGCAGCGATGCCGTTTTTGCCGTTGCCCGCATGGTTCTCTCCCGGGTTGTGGTCGCCGTAAGGAATGGTTCCCTTGTTGATGTAAAACTCAAAAAACCTCGTGCCGCGGGCGATCGACTTGGTGACCTCCTCGTCCACAACGCCGCACTTGACAGCGAGAATCATCGACAACTGGCAGATTAGCCCTGCCTGGTTCAGCGCGCCGTAACCGCCGAGTGCGCCGTGGTATTGTCCCTGGTTGTCTTCGGGCCAGGACATGCCGTGTCCCCAGGTGCCTACAGCGCTTTGTCCGCGGGCGATGGCATTGGAAAAGGCGCGGATTGCAGGCAGAACATCCTTGTCACCGGTGGTGAGAAAATACTCCGTGAGAAACAAATTGTGATACCCCCATTGCCAGGCCACCATACCGCGATCACTTTCATCGATTTTGAAATCTGTTGGTCCAACCTTGTGGGCCAGTTCCGCGAGTTTCGGCAGATAGGATTTGTCGCCCGATGCCAGCAAAGCCAGCGCATTCATTTCATCGGGAATGCTGGTGCCGACATTCTTTGCGACATGGGCCAGACCGAGTTCGATGATCTTTGCCGATTTCTCACAGGCACCGAACGGCCATTGTTCGCCGTAGCTACCCATGACCTTCAGTGGCAGGCTGACCGACATTTCCACGCCCTTGCGCCATAGCATCAAAGGGAGTTTGCCTCCGGCTGCCTTGGTTTCCGCAGCGGTGATCGCATTACCGAATACCACGCGAGCATCGGCAGAAAATTTCTTGTCGGTTCCGAGGATCACGTCATCGACCTGGACAATTCCATCGGCGGGAGAGCCTTTGTCGACCTTGGTGACAAGAATCTGCCGGGACTCGGTGGTGACCATCGACCACTGCCACATCAGCCCGCGAAGACCCGTGGGGCCGAGATTCCAGTCGTGGTCATTTTTTTCGATGAACTTTTCACCCTTGGTGAGATCGGGAACTGCAGGGGACTCCTTGGCGGCAAAGACCGGTCCAACGAGGCACAGCAGAATCATCAGGACAGCAAGGATTTTTGTGTGTGGTTTTGTTTTCATGGGAAAATTCTCGAAGCGAGCGGAACTTTGTTGGTTGGTTTTTCAGAGCTTCCGGGAATGGGTGCGTGCACGACTCAGCCTTCCCTTGGTGCCTCAATACCGGTGCCGGATGGCATCGGACATATGGCGACTGACAAAGTCAGGGTGGAAAATCACCCTGTATTGTCAAGCTCAATCTGCCCCAACACTGAGGTTTTGCCGGGGGCGGTGCTTGCATCCTCTAGATTTTTTCTTGGGCGTGGTCTTTTTTGCTGCTTTTTCGGTAGCTTTTTTGGCAGCGGAGTTGGTAAATGAATGGCAAGAATTCGAGTGATGATTCGCGTTTATGGATGACACCCATCTCCGGTGACAAAAAATACAAAGTTTGTCTGGGAATCAATAGGAATTAGCCGCGCAGGGAGTGGCGGGAATCGATCATGTCGGTCCCACCCTCACGCTGGAAGGACTTCGTGTTCTGGCGATGCTGAACCTATGAAGAAGCACTGAGACAATTGCCAGTTATTCTAACATCCCCACTCGATGTGTCACCCTGTCGCGGATTGCTCCAGTGAGACTGCATTCTATTTTCGCACCTCACGGCACGCGGAAAAACTTTTTTTCAGCACTGGGGAAATTAGGGTCTGCAACTAATGTCCCGGGTAGAATATCGCGAACATCGACGATTTGATTGGTGTAGGGGCTAAATATGAAACCTGGTTTTCCAGGAACAGACTGAGCCACAGGTTCAGCGAAAGTATTTGTGCGATTGGGATTATTAAGAATTGTATCAATATCATCGCGCCTAATTCCACCGCGATTCGCAGCGTTACTGATCGAAGTCACCTGATAATAATATCCGCCAGCGTCGTGACCAATGGCTTTGATTTGTGAGCCCTCATCAGAAACCAAATATTGCGCTTCCGCCCGCTGATCAGCGAGTTTTTCATCCATAGGTCGGATTTCCGTTAGATTGCTGGCCGTCAGTTTCAAACCAATTGGCTCTGCAGTGTAATCAAGCTGCATACCCGTCCAATCGTCTCCCGCTTCTTGTTTGACTTCAATTGTGGCTTTTTGCCCACTGCGGGTCGTGACACTTGGAGCGCTATTTATTTCGACTCCCTCTCCTTGCAGCAACTCCCTAAACCAGACTTGGCTTGCTTCTTGATTGAGTTGGCCTAGCGGAAGTTCTAGTGGAGTGGGGCTGGTGATTAGCTTGCTTCGAATCGACAACTGCATAGGAGTGTCTATCTCCATGCGAAACATCGCACTCACTGCCGAGACCTCAAGATTGGTGCCATCGATCGTAACTCCAACTAAGTCTGCATTCTCGATGATCACGCCATCCGTCACGAGACCAAGCAAACGCAGCAGCGCAGCAATATCGGGCTTCTCGGCCTGCGCATCCCAATCGCCGCGGTCGATCAATTGTTGCAACATTTTTTCCCGTATGCTTTCAGGTAAATGCACTTGGGCAACTTTCTGTTCCACATCCCACGGCACGAGGCGAACATCTAGACCATCGCGCTTCACTTCCATACCAGCTAAGATCGCGATGAAATCCAACGCATCAGTCCATTTTTTCCCCTTGATGGAGAAACTGATCAATTGATCTGATTGTCCCTCAACCGTGTAATGCAACTTCAGCGGTTTTTCCAAGCTGAAATAACAAGCATCTTGGTAGGCTTCGTCCAACAACTTCAGCGCGGTTTGGATACTCACGCGGTGGCCACTGCATTCTAACAAGTAAAAATCTTTCAATTGTTCCGGTCCATGAGTGGTGATGGAGCCTTCGGGCAAGGTGCGACCAGTAGATTTCCGGCGCGCTGTGCGCGAAAGTGCTGAATCGGATATATCATCGGCAACACGGGCAGTCCTTGGGAGAGTATGCGCATCAGTGCTACTAAGAAGATCTTGTCGCTCTCGCAACCAGAACAATAGTATGCCTAAAAAAATCAACAACACAGCCGACCACAAATACGTCTTGGGGGAAATTGCATGAAACCATCTCCTGTCATTCGTCGGATCTATTTTCGCATTGCTCCTCATGTCAGCAGAATTTCGCTAAATTTCTTTACGAAGCAAATCTGCCTGATTCTCTGAATTTTGACAATCCTAAGTTATACCATTTAAATAATTACCTTGTCGGAATTGTTAAAGTCTGCAATAGTCATGCATGTCCAGACCGCGTCAAAAAATCGATCAACAAGGAGTAGGCGCTGAGCTTCTCACCCGACTCAAAAGTGAAGCCTCAGGATGGC
>CAIRGO010000265.1 GCA_903878115.1 Akkermansiaceae bacterium
AGTGCATCACTGAATGAAAGAAATCATGAAACGAATTCTGGCAAAAATTTCGACGTTATTCTGCGCCGCGATGGTTCTCGGCTGCGCTAAAACTTCGAAAGAAGATCATTTGGCGACCATTGTTGCATCCTTTGGCTACAAAGTCATCGCGACTGATGAAAGTAAGACTTACTATCCGTTAGAAAATTTCGATAGAAAAACCTATGGACCGATTTCTTTTGAGAGCGCGAGAATAAAATCCCTTCAGCCATTAGCCGGCTATCATGGGCCAACTTATGGCGATTACTTTTTGTCGATAGAAAAATATGGAACGGCAACAGATGCGGAGAAGCGAGTAAATGAATATCGCGACAATGATCGATTGGCTAGAATCACAGGGCGTGACCGGAATGACCTTTCCAAAGAATCTGTGAGATGCTGGGGGTATTCGTCAGGAAAAACAGCCTACTTACTAACGACACACTCCGCGATGTATTCAGCTCTGGAGAATTTAACCAAATCTGTCATCACTGGCATTAAGACCTACGAAAAATCTTCTTTAGCGAAATGAATGTCCACACATACTCGTGAAATTTTACAAAAACATCATGTCTGCAGTGTTTGGCTTCTGTTTCGTTTATGTTTGTTCCTACCTCGTTTGGATTAACTACACGGCGTCAGGGCATTACTTTAAAGGCATTTTTGATCGACATGCAATCCACGTGGGTATGAGCTTTGCGATCCATCCAAGCCCTGCGTTTCTTCTGGATTTTTATTGGCCGCTCATCTTGTTAGATTCTTGGTGCGGAAGGCTATTGTTGCATGTGGGGTGAGTTGAGAATCTAACCTATTCAAAAAACGAAAATCATGTTCACCAACGATCATCATACCCTTCGCTTATTTGGGGTGCCGATTTTCACGCTCATTATAGCATTTATTTTTTTCGCCGCGATTGCCTTACTCATTTTTGGCATTTCACGATGGAAGCAGACCGTTGGCAAAATTGCCGTCATCTTATCCACGATCATACTTCTTCTCTTCGCTGTGGCGATCGTTCTTGTGCTGATTGCAGTCGGAAGTGGCAGCATGGGATGATGCATACAATGGTTAAAACTTGAGTCTGGCGTTATCCTTAAAACATGTCGCGGCTACGGGTTGCAAATATTTCGGTCTGATGTTAGCATTACGGCATGTCGCGTGAGAACATTTTAACGAAGGTGAAAAAAGCCACTGATTCGCTCAAGGATAAAGCTAGTTATCCTGAGTATGATGTGGAGCAATTGCTATCTCACCCGCGCCTTGAAGGAGCGAATTCTTGGGAGATTTTCGCGAAGAACTTTAAAGCGGTCAATGGCAAGCCGATGACATCTGTGCAGGAAATCATCGATCTGCTACAATCTACGTCGCAACTTGTCGGCTACTGCGACCCTGCACTTTTTGAATCTATCGGAAAAAAAATCGCCGATGCAGGCATCACCGTGGAAACGGTATATGATCGCAGTAACTACGATCGCTATCAATTCGGCATCACCCGTGCCACGGGTGCTATCGCCGAGACGGGTTCATTGATCATCGATGATTTGCTCACCTCAGATCGTCTCGCTGCGCTTTCTCCATGGGTCCATATCGGCGTGCTGACGCGCGATGAAATTCACCGCACGCTTCCTGAAGCCATCGCCGCGCTCGGTGAGGCGCCGAATATCATCTGGGCCACTGGTCCTTCTAAGACCGCCGACGTAGAAGGCATCCTCATTGAAGGAGTGCATGGGCCAGGCGAGCAAATTGCTTTTTTGCTTGGTTGATTCTTCCTAGGGAGGGCACCATGGTTTGAAAAAGTTCACCCGAGACCAACATTGCTGCTGAGCTCGGGTGTTCTAGTGGGGTATGGGAAAAAATCGTAGAGTAAAGAACTCTTACTTACGATATGTCACCCCATCACCGACGGTTTAGAAAAAAATAAAATTATTTTTTCTGCGCGTGATTTTTAATGTAGGCCTAAGACATCTTGCATGTCGTAAAGACCTGCTGGTTGCGTAGCGAGCCATTGTGCCGCACGCACCGCGCCAGAGGCAAAAGTGAAACGTGAACTCGCCTTGTGCGTTAGTTCTACACGTTCACCATCGGCGGCGAACATCACTGTGTGATCGCCGACCACATCGCCACCACGTAGCGTATGCATGCCAATTTCTCGGGCGGGGCGTGCCCCAGTGAGCCCGAATCGACCGTGCTTTACGTCATCGGTATAGGATGTGTTTGTTTCCTCATTGAGGATTTCTAACAAACGCCGTGCCGTGCCGGATGGGGCATCGATCTTATGACGGTGGTGCATTTCTACGACTTCGATGTCAAAAACATCGTTGCCCAGAATTCGCGCGGCATGACGGGTCAACCAAAATAACGTATTAACACCGACGGAAAAATTCGGTGCATAAACAATCGGGATGAGTTGCGACGCGGCTACGATTTCAGCGCGTTCCGCATCGGTGTGACCGGTGGTTCCGATCACGAGACGGGTGTTGTGCTTAATAGCTTCCTCTAACAATTCCTTGGTGAAGGAATGGATGGTGAAGTCAATGGCGGTATCTGCTTTCGCAATGGCGCTTGTAAGGTTTTCGCCCGCATCATGAGTAGCGGTGACGGTGACGCCTGCCTGCTGAGCTGCCGCAATGACTGCTTGGCCCATGCGTCCGGATTTTCCTGTGACGAGTAATGTGAGAGAAGACATAAATTTTTCAGAGTAAAATCAACCTAACAGATGATACTGCGCGAGAGAGCTTTTTAATGTTGCGAGTGCATTTTCTGGCATCGGCACCAATGGCAAGCGGAATTCTGGCCCGCACAACCGCATCAGATAAGCCGCTGATTTGATCGGCACGGGATTGACATCTAGCGTCATCAAATTTCGCATTAGTGGATAATATTTTTTGTGCAATGCCGCCGCCGCGATGTAGTCCTGTGCGAGGCAAAGATTCACCAACTGCGACATCACGTCAGGAATGATGTTCGATGCCACCGATACCAGGCCCGTAGCGCCGCAGATCATGAACGGCAAGGTAAGTGGATCATCTCCCGAGAGAATGCCAAAGTTTGCAGGCAATGCTTGTACCAGTTGATTGACGCGATCCACGGATCCGCCGGCTTCTTTGATGGCGACAATGTTGCTGCAATCTGCTGCCAAACGAGCGGTGGTTTCCACAGCGATTTCAATCCCTGATCGCCCTGGCACACTATACAACATCACTGGCAATTTCGTGTTCGCGGCGATAGCTTTGAAATGTTGATAGAGCCCTTCTTGTGATGGTTTGTTGTAATACGGGCAAACTTGCAGCGTTCCCGTAGCGCCCATTTCCTCGGCTGCCTGTGTTAACTCGATGGCCTCGCTGGTCGCATTGGCTCCTGTTCCTGCCACGACCTCGATGCGGCCCGCGGCAAATTCTACGGCGAGACGAATCACTTCTTTGTGCTCGTCCATGTCCACCGTAGGTGATTCACCAGTTGTGCCCATCGGCACGATGCCGGTGACGCCACCTGCTACTTGAAAATCAACGAGCTTTTTGAATGTCGCAACATCGATTTTTCCTTCGTGAAATGGCGTAATAATCGCAGTATAGGTGCCCCGAAATGACATGATATTAGTATGTGTAATTAAATTTCTATCGCTCCCTCAAAGACAAAATCCGCAGGTCCAGTGAGCGTGACTTGTGAAAAATTTTCGCCATCGGCGGCAAAGCCAATTTCTAACGTGTCGCCACCTTCCACATCGACTTTGATCGGTGAAGCAGCCTTCGTAAGCAAGTGATGACAGAGTGCCGATGCAACCATGCCGGTGCCGCAGGCGAGAGTTTCATCCTCCACGCCACGTTCGTAGGTGCGGATTGCAATGTGCCCCGTTTCTAGCACTTGGGCAAAATTTACGTTAGTGCCCGCAGGTGCAAATGCTTGGTGGAAACGAATGGTTTCACCGAATTTCACGACATCGATTTTTGGCAAATCATCCACAAAAATCACTACGTGTGGCACGCCAGTATTGAGGAAATGCAAAGTCCCCGTCAGCCCAGGAATAGTCACGTCCATCGCCAGACGCAAGTCATGCGGCGTGGACATCGCGATGCGAACATTGTCTTCAATCATCTCCGCCGTTAGCGTGCCAGCGATGGTTTCGAAGCTCACCACGTCTTTCACTTCATCGGTCAAATGCGCTGTGAAACGCCCGAAACAACGTGCGCCATTGCCGCACATTTCCGCCTCGCCGCCATCAGCATTATAATAACGAAAACGATAATCAGCCCCATTCTGAGCAGGCTCCACGGCCAATAAACCATCGGCACCGATCCCGCGATGACGATCACACAATGCCTCGATCATCTCTTCATCGAGCTGAATCGAAAGGTCGCGATTATCGATCATGATGAAATCATTTCCGGCACCGTTCATTTTGTAAAAAGGAAGCAACATGGTAATAGTATCGTAGTGGGCGAGACAGCAGTAGTCGTAAACTGCCAAACTTTCAAGCCTTCAATGCATGATTTCTCGCATTGAGCTCCGCGACTTCTTGTGCGGTATGTCGATTTCGCTTCCCTTGGGATGGGTGAGGTGCTAGGATGCTGCTAGGGATGGCAGCAATCACTACCAATCATGGACCACCGGTGAAGCAATTTTCGGTGATGTTACAAAATCGCGTTGGCGCCTTGGCGGCGTTGGTGAAATTACTGCGCACTACCTCGATCGAGGTGGTGGGTTTAAGCGTGCAGGATGCGCGTGATGCTACGATTGCGCGGATTGTGGTGAGTGATCCAGAGCTTACCGAGCAGCTTTTTATTGAAAAAGGAATTCCGCATACTACTTGTGAGTTGTTAGTGATCGAGCTGCGTGAAGCGGGTCCGAATTTATTGCAGTGCCTTGATCACCTGATGGGCGCCGAGACCAATGTGGATTTTGCGTATCCGTTGCTGCCTAGTTATCGAGGCATTTCGTTGTTAGCGATGCATGTGGATGACCTAGAATTCGCGGCCTCGGTGCTGAATCAATCGGGTTTTGTGTTAGTGTGGCAAGACACCTTAAGCCGTTGAGTGAACTCACTCGTAGTTTACGAACGGGCTAGATCTTCACAGCCTTTGATGTCGAGTTTCCCCGATGCGAGTGAGGGAATGTCTTTGGTAGCGACGATGCGCTTGGGGCACCACAGCGAGGGGATACCGGCATCCATCAGCTTGTAACGCAGGTCGATGCATTCTTGCTCTAGTGCCAAACCAGCGACCGTGGAAAGTAGAATGATGGCCTCGCCTTTTTGCACGTCGGGAATGCCGACAATGGCAATTTTCCGCTCCGTATCTTGTTCGAGATTGAGAGCTTTGGTGATCGCGGCTTCGAGTGTTTCATGGGGCACCATTTCACCGCCAATTTTGGAAAAGCGAGAGATGCGTCCTTCGATGTGCAAAAATCCGTCTTCATCCATCCGACCCACGTCACCGGTGAGGAACCAGCCATCTTTGAGGACTTCTTCAGATTTTTTCGGGTTGTTCAAGTAGCCAGTGAAAACATTGGCACCTTTGAGCCAGATCAATCCTTGTTGATCGATGGTGATTGGTTTTTCGGTGGCGGGATTGGTCAGTCGCACGGCGATACCGGGAAGCATTTGTCCCACGCTGCCGTTGCGTGATGAAGGCATGACAGGAGCCTGATCTGCGGTAGCTGTTAGATTGGGCAGGTTGAGATTGGTAGCGGGCGATGTTTCGGTGAGCCCATAACCTTCTTGTGGTTGAATGGAAAATTTTTCCTCAAAGGCGCTAGCGAGAGCGGCGGGCATTTTTTCTGCTCCTGTCACTACCAGTGAGAGTGAGGCAAATTGCTCGGGATCGACTCGTTTCATGAAGCCACGTAAAAAAGTAGGCGTGGAGAGTAGCAGGTTGACTTTTTGCAGATGAATCAACTCTGCGAGACGTTTGTGCTCTAGCGGGCTGGGGTAACTAACCAAGTCCAGACCGGCAAGCAATGGATACCACAAGGTGGCGGTGCAGCCAAAGGAATGGAACAGCGGCAGGCAGCATAGAATTTTCGCTCCTGGAGCTAATTGCAAGCGTGAGTGGAATTGAAGTTCGTTGGCTAACACATTGCGATGGGTGAGCGATACGCCCTTTGGTTCGCCTGATGAACCGGAGGTAAAAAGCAACACTGCTTCATCGTTTGCAGATACTTTATTGAGCCCCAATTTTGCCGCGAGCATGCCGACTGGCATGAGCTTAGAAAGCATCAACCACAGACCAATTTTTTTCTTTAATGTCGGCAGAATGCGTTCGATCAAAATCAAATCGCGATTTGGTGGCCACGGGAACGAAGGGAATTTACGTACGAATGGATCGACAGTGATGAATCGATCTAAGCCAGCTTGTCGCATGGCAGAACGCACAGCTTCTTGGCTGGCGGTGTAGTTTAAATTTACGGGAACTTTGCCAGCAAAAATCACGGCGATGTTTGCGATCAATCCCGCTTTCCCTGGCGGTAATACGATGCCGACACGTGGTTTGTCCGTTTGCGCGCGGATGACTTTTGCCAGCACAATTGCTGAGGCTAACACTTTATCAAAGCCCAACGATGAGTCATCCGTGCCGTCATGAATTTTTGCGGTGGACGCATATTTTTTCAGACCTTGCAGGATCATCAGTCCGAGATTTTTTTTCAGAAAATCTCGCTGCGAAAATGCTTCTTCAAATGCAGTGAGTAATTTTTCTTGATAGATCGCGATGCTTGCTTTGCCTGCAGGAATCGGCGGCGCAATCGATAGGACGGCTTGCGGCAATGAGGAATCATGTTCGATTAAGAAATTCCCTTCGCGTGGCATATCAACGGCGATGGGGAGAATCGGCAAACCTAAGGCGCAGATTGTTTTTAGTACGCGCGATGGAATGTGGCACGGTGTCGAATTACGTGCGGTAACTTTTCCGGGAATGAAAATGATGATCGCATTTTTTTCTAACGAATTCTTCAACTGTTGACCGGCGATGGCGGGAGAATCATCGGAACAAGAAATCATCATTCCTGGTTCACCTTTGATCTGCGCTTTGATTCCATCAGTGACCACTGTATCTTCTTCGATGAGCCAAGTGATGGTGCGTCCTGTAAAGAGTTTTTTGAAAACGGTGATTTCATTCTCGGACAAACGTCCTGGAACCACGAGAATGCCCGATTGTGGAATGTGGTCTTGACCGATGATGTGATAGAGGCTCATGGATGTTAGCTGAGGTGAAACTATGCGCAATATGCCATTCTGCCAAACCAGAAATGAAGGATTTGCATAATTCTTTTGCGTGTGATCATTTGCGCTGGAGTTCTTCGAGGGCTTTGACGATGCGCGGGTCCTTGAGTGCCTGTTCGATGGCAGGATCGCGGAGGATGTCTCCATAGCGTCGATCCTTGCTGAGTTGCTGTAATTTTGGATCGTCGAGAACCGTAGTGCGTATTAGTTGCTCTTCTGCCACCGGAATGGCGCGCGGGATGTAATCTTGGTCAGCCATGGTCAGTAGTTGCGCCAAGGTGATACGAGAAGGATCAGTGAGTGGGTCGAGTCGCTGCAACCAAGCGGGCGGGATGTATTGATCGATAGTTTTTTTTAGCAGGCTACTAGTCCCCGTTGATTGTGGATGCTGAATTTGTTCGAGCGTGCCGACATGACGAATGGCAGTGGCTCCCGTGATGCAGAGTAGAGCCGTAGGCACCAAGCTAAAAGTGAGCGAGAAAATTTTTCCGAAAAATGAACTAGGCGTTCCTCCTACGGTGCCGAATGGTTTAAGGATCAGTCGTACTACTTTGCGCAGTAGCATGAACACGGCAATACCCGCGATCGCAGGCAACACAAAGGGAAACCAATTGGGCGGTTGCTTGAATAGCCGATCTCCTAAGCCTGGGGTTTCCATCCACACCCAGTAGGCCACTAGTAATGCTGCGGCTAGCAAAGTGGTGCTCAATACCAAGCGCAAAGCGCCACGCAGAAGCGCAAACATAGCACAGCCTGCGGTAATCACCATCACGATGATCCCCAAGCTCATTTGCGGGTGTGCAGTGGTTTCAGCAAGCATGTGTTGATTATTTAGCAGACTTGAGGAATTTGTAAAGTGCGTGATATTCTTTCGCGATCATACTACTATCTGATCAACCCGTAATTATCATCTATGAAAATCATCATCTTGGCAATTGTCGTTTGCGTTTCTCTGACCGTATTATCCGCTACGGAAAAACCTAACATTTTAATCATTGTCTCCGACGATCATGGTTATAGCGACGTGGGCTTTCAAGGGTGCAAAGACATTCCTACACCGCATCTTGATCGCTTGGCGAAGGAGGGGCTTCATTGCACGAATGGCTATGTATCGCACCCGTTTTGCAGTCCTACACGAGCAGGCTTGATGACGGGTCGCTATCAGCATCGATTCGGCCATCAAAACAATCCATTCTACAATCCTAACGATCATCAAGAAGGCCTGCCGATGTCGGAAAAAATCCTCCCAGAATATCTAACAAAAGCTGGTTATATGACTGGTTGGATTGGCAAGTGGCATCTTGGTGCGGCATCAGAATTTCGCCCTAACAATAGAGGTTTTGCCGAAACATTCGGCTTCATCGGCGGCGGACACAAATACCAGAATTGGACGGTGAATGTCAAAAACGAATACACCGTGCCGATCGAGCGAAATGGCAAGGAAGTGTTAGAGACTGAGCATCTCACTACCGTATTTGGTGATGAAGCTGCCGACTACATCAAGCGGCATCAAGGCAAGCCATGGCTTCTCTATCTTGCGTTCAATGCCCCGCACACGCCGCATGAGCCCACCGCAGAACGCTTGGCGCGTTTTGCTTCGATCGAGAATCCGATCCGCCGAAACTATGCAGCGCAAGTCAGTTTGTTAGATGATGCCATTGGCACTGCGATGGAATCCTTGCGTGTATCTGAACAAGAGAAAAACACCTTAGTCTTTTTCTTCAGTGACAATGGAGGCCCCATCAGTAGCGGCGGTAACGGCTCTAACAACGATCCGCTGCGTGGTGGCAAAGGTGAAGTATACGATGGCGGTGTGCGGGTTCCTTTTCTCGTGAAATGGCCTGCCGCATTTCCCGCTGGCGTAAAGTATGACTTTCCCATTAGCTCGTTGGATGTCTTCGCCAGTTCCCTCGCCGTTGCCGGAGTTACGATGCCAACGGATAAAAAATACGATAGTGTGAATCTCATTCCGTATTTGAGCGGTGAAAAAAAAGAAGCCCCTCATCAACAACTCTTCTGGGCACGCGGCCCAAATATGGCCGTGCGTGATGGCGATACCAAGCTAGTAAAAATGGGGCCAATCCAGCACTCGCTTTACGACCTAAAAACCGATATTAGCGAAAAAACTGACATCAAAGATCGCAGTAGTGCCGAGACAAAACGCCTCAGTGATCTACTCAGCGCATGGGACGCCGAGATGGTGCCACCGGCTTTTCCAGGAGCCAAATCAGGCGTTAAAAAACCGGTGAAAGAGAATAAGTGATTCGTGTTGTGAAGTCTAACAACATTGTGCTTTGTGCTGCGCTTGTTCGCGCCACCATGCGAGCGCTTCTGCAGGTCGAAGCCATGGATCGTTATGTAATAGTGATTTTTGTGCAGTCCAAGTTTTCATCCTCCAGTCGCTGCCCAGATTGCTAAGTGCCCATTCTTCATAGTCGATGAGCCAGCGTAGCAATGGTTGTAGTGCTTCCCACCGCCTCTGCTCTGAGGCATGACTTCCTTTGTCAATCCCTGGCACAGGGCTTCGCATTTCGCACCATAGATTAATTCGTTTTAACTTTCTGCAGTAGATGATACCGCTTTGCTCTGGTTCATGTTCGCAATGCCACGATGCTAATGCTCCGTGTAGCAAGACTCGGCCACCTTCCCATTGCATGGAATAGCTGCTGGTGCCTTTAAGGATAGCCGAGGGATCGCGTTGCAACCCATAGCGCTGTAGTGCATTTCCTTCAGGATGCTTCACGTCGTGTCCCCACATGATCATTTGTTGTGACAAGCCTTGCGTTGCTTTCTTGAGTAGCTTGTAGTAACTCTGTGACTGCATAATACGATTATTTTGCGATGATTCCCATGTTCCATTCAGGAAAAGGATCCTTAAACATTTTAGCCCATTTTTTCTCCGGAATCGCCATTTCGCTATCTGTCAATAGTGCTTGATCTAATAGTTCTGTTAGATATGCCTGATCCATATTTGTACCAATTAATACGAGCTCTTGTCGGCAGTCGCCATTTGGCTCACGCCATGTATCCATGATTCGCTTTATACTAGATTCGTCATCAGGCCATTGATCTCGCGGGACCGCTGCCCAGAAATGCCCGAGACAATGATTGCGACACATCCCGCCAGCTTGTGACCAAAAACCTGCTAGCTTAAGACGTGTGGCTAACCAAAAAATCCCTTTTGAGCGAATCACCCCCGGCCATTCACAGCCCAGAAGATCATAGAAACGTTGGGGGTGAAATGGTCTTCTTCGAGAGTAAATAAAGTTGCTAATCCCATACTCGATCGTCTCTGGTGTATGCTCTACCAAGGAGTCCAGCCAGCCAGCGTGCTGCGAGGCTTTTGATTGATCATACAAACCTGTGTCCAGAATGCATGACAAGAGAGCCACGGAATTTTCTGTTTCATAAATTTTTGCTTGAGGATTCATCGCTCGCAGCATTGAGTGAACTTTTAGGCGTTGCTCGTTCGTTAACAAATCTATTTTATTGAGCAAAATCACATTCGCAAAATCGATTTGATCGGTTAATAAATCCGCTATAGTGCGTTCATCATCTTCACCGATTGCTTGCTTCCGATCCTGTAATGATTCTGACGAAGAAAAATCTCGTAAGAAGTTAAAGCCATCCACAAGAGTAACCATGGTATCGATCTTAGCAATCTCCCCAAGTGAGCGCCCTTCCTCATCTGTAAAGGTAAAGGTTTCAGCCACGGGCATCGGTTCGCTAACACCAGTGGACTCGATTACTAGATGATCGAAATTTCCCTCTCTTGCTAGTTTTCCGACTTCAATGAGAAGATCCTCGCGCAGAGTGCAGCAGATGCAGCCATTCGTCATTTCTACCATTTTTTCCTCTGTCACGGATAGTGAAGCATCTCCAGATCGAATTAACTCAGCATCAATATTGATCTCGCTCATGTCATTGACAATGACTGCGATTCTTTTGCCTTCTCGATTTCGTAGCAAATGCTGCAATAAAGTCGTTTTTCCTGCACCCAGAAATCCTGATAAAATGGTCACTGGTAACTTTCGTTTTGAAGTTCTTGAACTCATCGGGGATGAGCTTAAGCTAAAATTTAAGCAAATGCAATATTATTGCGTTAATAAATTAAATTTTACTTCAATTCATGTAATTTTGATATCAAAAGATGCCTATTCTCCAGAGTTCGTCTCTGCGAAGGTGGTAATTTTTTCTAACAATAAATCATGGTGACTATCGAAAATGTCATTATGACCACAGTTTGGTAAACTCAGCCATGTTTTGTTGTTACTGGGGCTTTTGTCAAATAAATCGCGGCCTTGTGAGCAAGGAATCACGCGATCATTTTCACCATGAATGATCAATAAGGGACTATGGAGCGAGGTGCTGACTTTTTCGTTAGGAAACATATCGCCTAGGAAAATCGGCACGCGCGTCGCAGATTGAAACGCCGACGTAAAAGGCGAAATGAGGATTACGCCAGCATGCTCGTTTTTTTGAGCGAGGGCGAGTGATGGGCCACAGCCGACAGAGCGCCCTACGATGATGACGCGTTCCGCTGGGATGCGCAGTGAATCATGCAAATACTTCCATGCCTTGCTTGTCGCATCATTCACAGAGGACTCGGTAGGTGATCCTTCCGAAATGCCATAACCAGGATAATCATAGGCAAAAACGCCGCAGCCAGCTTGATTCCATTCATCGAACAACCATTCGTAGTCAGCGATATCTTCGGCATTGCCATGAGAGAAAAAAATCACAGGCGATTTGTCATCGTGCGGTGCTAGCCAGGTGTAACCAATCTTTGGCGTTACCCCATTTTCCATGGATCGGTAGCGCAGACCATCGTGCGCATAACCTGAATGAGGGGGGCGAAATAGAAGTTTAGATCCGAAAAAGTAAGCGAATAACGCAAGTAAGACATAAATCCAAGCAAGTGAAATAAAAGGCCGTTTCCACGACCATTTGCCTATGAGTTTTTGTTTCCAAATCATGGTGTCACCACTGCGATCGGCACTTCACAGAAGGTCAGTGCGGCGATACCGTTGGCTCCACGGAGGATATTTTTTTGACTCCATTTCTGGCCGTTGAGATAGGTGATATCTTTTGCGTTAGAGGGAGCGGTGAGTGTCAATGTCAGCGTATTCCCGTTGACCTTGCCCGATGCTACTTTGCCGATTTCTCCATCGAGATAAAATTGGCTCGCTAGTTCTTCGGTCCAAATGATAGGTTGGTCGAATTCTAACAAAATTTCATTTTTAACCGCGCTGGTGAAGGCAGATTTTTTCAAGTTGGGTGGCGTGATCGAGGTCTTTGGCACTATGCCGTAGTTGTATTGATGCACTAGTGGTGCGATGAGTTTGGCAAAAATGGCATAACCTTCCGCCGGATAGTGACACCCGCCTTCTGGTTCGATTCCGAGGGTGGACATGATGCTCATGTTCGAAAAAGATTCAGGTAAGCGTCGCTGCACTTCGCGCAAACGATTATCCGATCCATTGCGCCCCATGGAGCAGGAGAGAGGCCAAATTTGGAAAATATAATAGTGCTGAATGTTCGGATAATCTTGCTTCCATGTAGCGGCGAGATCTACGAAATATTGATGGTAGTTTTCCCATCCATAACCACCACTTGGACCATCGGAGCCTTGGTCATTTTCACCTTGGTGCCAGAGGATACCACGAATGCCGTGGGTGAGTTTTGCTTGGTGAACGCGCCACAGGAGTCGGCCGTAAATTGTTGTTAGATCTTCTGCGTTTTCTGGATTGCGCTGATGTTGATCGATGCGTGTGCCACCGACAGCGCCGTTGAGGATACAGATGGGCATTTTGTGTTTTTCTAACAAATCTTTGCCAAGGTCGAATGCCCAGTAGCCGATGGCCAATTTATCACCCGGACATTTGCGAATTGCTGGTCCCCATTTTGCGGACTTCGGGTCATTTCCCATGCTGCCATAACTGCGGATCCATTCATTTGTCTCGGGAAATTCACCCTTGCCCCAGTCCATGGAGACAGCATTGGATTGGCCGTTGATGATGTAGGCATCGCCGCAGACGATGTCGCTCACCGTGCGGACGATCGTTTCTTTGCCGTTGTCTTTGGTGCCGAATTCAACTTTGTATTTGATCAAGCCTGGTTTGAGTTTGATGGTGAAGGCATAAGAGTTATCTGCTTTCGGTTTTTGCTCATCATTTTTAAATGGTTTGTCGTTGGCATAGACTTTGATGAATGCCGCAGATGCATTTTCCGTTAGGCTGCCGTTGTAAAAAAGAGTGCCTTCATTTTTGTCATCACGTGCATAAAATTGTGAGTCCTCTGGTTGTTCATTTTGCTCCGCAGTACGGGCGACCCATGGGTCCTGTTTGGGTTCCGTGACATTGATGGTGACGCTTTGTTGTATCTCACTGCCGCCGTTGTTGATCGTGGCGGTTACCTTCATAGCACCGCTATTTTGAGCTCGTAGCAATTGGAGTTTTTCTGCGGTCTGTTGCTTGATGACGGCAATCGGCGCAATGTCCCAGCGAGTGGTGATTTTGTCAGTCTGCTTCGATTGCATGGCGCTTAGATTCGAAATCTGCGGTATCACATCAATGGCGCTACGACCATCCCAAGTCGTTGGTGCTTTGAGAGTGAATAGTGGATCAGGGATATCTTCTTTGATCGTAACCGCGATCTCTTTGGTTTTGATTTCGTTAGGGTAAATTGCCTTGCATTGGATGACCGCACTCTGATCGCCAGTGATACGGTCAGTCGCAAAAGTGAAAGAAAATCGATCTGTCGCGACGATTTTTTCAGTGCCATTCATTTTCAAAATCCAGTAGATTTTTTCAGCCGCTCCAGGTGTCATGGTGAACGTTATCGATTTTCCTTCGTTCACGGTTGCTTGGGTCGGAGAGACGGCAAAAGCGGCATCTTTTTGCACAATGGGACCTGTGACAGTTTGCTGTGGTTTTTGATTTTCGTATTGTAAACGAATCCAATCGGCGCTGCGCTTGACTTGTGAAATGCGCACTTCATCCATATCACCGAGAAATTGATAATTGTTATACCAGCCACCGATCCACATCCGTGCAGGATTGTTCATTTTCAATTGGCTATTTTTAGTCTGTGCTAAGCCATCTAGTTCTCCATTGATGTAGAGTCGCGATTCACCGTTTTCGTAAGTATGAACGACGTGATTCCATTCTTTCATCGCTAGCGCGCCTTTGCTTTCCACGTTCGCGGCAGAGAAGTAACCATCGATGCGAATGTGCGGTGGACTGGCTACGCCCATCACGATTTTCCCTTGGGCTTTTTCATTGCCCCAGCCGACGATATTGCCATTCGATTGCTCGGCGCGGAACCAGGCCTCGGTACTATGGGGGCTATCATCTGTGGGAAGTTGGGTGATTTTATCTCCACAAAAAATCCCTTTGCCGATTGTGAAATTTCTACCCGTTCCGATCATGCCACGCGTGCTGGTGGTGCCCGTATCCGTCGATTCTAAGGTGCCAACATCATCCTTTACGACGTCGTTCATGTGCCAAACACCAAGATAACCGTTGCTTGCATTGAACACGGCTTTGCCATCTGATTGACTAATCGCTGCGGGATTTCCCCATTGCATTTGAATGGTTTGCCGAGCATTGCCATCAATGTGAGGAATGCGCACCCAAATGCTCGCTTCTCCTTCGCTTGGGCTCCATTCTTCTACCTGATAGGCGAGCGATGCACCTATACTGCTGATGAAACGTATGTCATCACCGTTGGCTTTTGCTTGAGAAAAATCAAACCAATCACGTTGCAGGCGGATCAATAAAGGAAAGTCATCGATCGCGGCACCAGCAGGCAGATTGGCTCCCTCAGGAGTGGTGAGGATCGTGATTTTTCCGCTGTGCGCGAATGATTCCGTTTGGGGTGCAGCAGAGGTTGCGTTCACCAAAGCAATGGCAACTAGGCAGGTGTAAAGCGATTTCATAAAATTTGTTAGAAAAAACGATGGTCAAGAGATCGCCCGCTGACGTAGTAGATGATCGGTGAGAACGAGAATTGCCATCGCTTCCACAATCGGCACGGCGCGCGGCAATACACAGGCATCATGACGACCTTTGCCTTGCAGCTCAGTGTTTTGCCCATCGCTGGTGACTGTTTGTTGGTTGGTCATGATGGTAGCAGTTGGTTTGAAAGCGACACGGAAGATAATATTTTCCCCGTTAGAAATGCCACCTTGAATGCCGCCCGAGCGATTGCTGACTGTGCGGACTTTTCCGTCTTGCATCACAAACGCGTCATTGTGTTCGCTGCCGGTCAATAAGGTACCCGCAAATCCAGAGCCAATTTCGAATCCTTTCGTCGCAGGAATGGAGAGCATTGCTTTTGCGAGATCAGCTTCTAATTTATCGAAAATCGGTTCGCCCAAGCCCGGCGGACAACCGCGAATTACACATTCGATCACGCCGCCAACAGAGTTGCCCTCGCTGCGGATTTTTTTGATGTGCTCGATCATTGGTTCCACCATCGTAGGGTCGCCAGTGCGCACGATGTTGGCCTCGATTGTCGCGGCATCGATTGTTTCTGGATTCACATTCGCTTGCAAATGCTGGATCGATTTCACCCACGCGAGAATTTCAATCTTAGGAAAGTGAGCCAACAGAATTTGTTGGGCAATCGCCGCGGCTGCCACACGTCCGATGGTTTCACGCGCCGAAGATCGTCCACCGCCCGAGGCCGCGCGAATGCCGTATTTGGCATCATAGGTATAGTCGGCATGAGACGGGCGGTACTTCGCGGCCATCTCATCGTAGGCACCAGGGCGCTGGTCGGTATTGCGCACGGAAATGGCGATTGGCGTGCCTAGTGTGATATTGTCTTGGACGCCAGATAAAATTTCTGCAGTGTCCGCTTCCTTGCGCGGCGTGACGATTTCCGATTGCCCTGGGCGACGTCGATCAAGTGCTGTTTGGATGATTTCCTGAGTGATAGGAATGCGTGGCGGGCAACCATCGATGATCACGCCCACGGCGCCGCCGTGAGATTCACCGTAAGTATGGATGCGAAAAGCATGGCCGAAAGTGGATGACATGCCGCGGAGTATAGCGAGAAAGTCACGTTAGCCAAGAGCGGAAATTGAGTGAGAGAAAAGACTTTCTGACATAAGATGTGAGATGAATGATTGCGTGGCACTGTGGGCGAAGATATTGACTTTTTGCAACAGGGAGGTATTGTGATGCGTGCGTTATAATTCTCCACTCCGAATAATATCAATCAAAGTAGCACCGTTTTTATAAGCTGAACAAACATCCACATTGTGGCATGAAAGGGAAAAATATTGTTATCATAGCTGGGCCAAATGGAGCGGGAAAGACGACCTTTGCTAGGGAATTTCTCCCCGCAGAGGTCGATTGCCAGACGTTCATCAATGCTGATCTTATAGCGCTGGGTATTTCCCCATTTCAACCTGAAGCGTGTCCATTAAGGCGGGAAGAATCATGCTTGAAATGATTAACTATTGCTTGCGTCGAGAAGTGATTTTTGCCGTTGAAACAACTCTCAGTGGTCGAAGTTATGCGAAAATGATTCCAATATGGAAACATTCTGGCTACTTGGTTAAAATCATTTTTTTGGAGTTACCAAGCGCGAACTTAGCTGTGAAGCGAGTCGCTGATCGAGTTGCTCAGGGCGGCCATGATATACCTGAGATGGTCATAAGAAGGCGATTTATGGCAGGCAGGATAAATTTTAATACACTCTATAAACCGCTTGCAGATTCGTGGAAGACCTAAGATATTTCTGGAGCTAGACCACTACTAAAGGAGCAAAGTGAAAATTATGAATGATACTCGTTCTTGGTTCGATAAAGCAGATGATGCTATGGCACGTGCGGCATTGCGTGCTCGCGAGATTGCTAAGATCACAAATACTTCGCTGCACATCATGCGAGATGGAAGAATCATCGAAATCCTTCCTAATGGTGAGGAAATTATGTGTCAAGAATCCCCCAAACTCGAGCAGTTCGCGAAGTCTGATGTTTCCTAATCCATCTCAAAATATGTTTCTCGGCAACTTCTGAGGGCAATCGCTTTTGCACGGGGAATGATTAACTTTGGGGTATAATAAAATAGCGTGTCTTCTCATCAATCATTGTCATTTCTTGCACATATCGTTGTTTGTGCTACGCTGATTTTGCAATGAAACACTGGATGTTATTGGGTGCTTTGATGGTGGGCTGTGGAACAGCGCAGGAAGTGCCAGCTGATTTATCAAAATTGTTAGAATTTCTGAAGAAGGATGAAGGCGGACAGATGACCATGCTCGCGCAAACTCTGCTAGGCAGAGATGGTGGCAACAAATTGTTTTATTATCCTACCAAAGATCAACCATGCACGCCAAAAAAATATGGCATTAAATATGAGGATGTGAATTTTGTTGCCGCTGATGGAGTATCTTTGCATGGGTGGTTTTTACCGGTGGCACAAGGGCAGAAGGTCAAAGGCACGGTGGTTTTTTCGCATGGAAATGCTGGGTCTCTCGGTTATCACTTGGGTTTTGTTGATTGGCTAGTGAATGATGGTTATCAATTATTCATGTATGACTATCGCGGTTTTGGAAAATCAACTGGCTCGCCCACGCGTGAAGGTTTAGTTGAAGATGTGGAGGCGGCATTTGCTTACGCAGTAAAACGCAAAGATGTCGCGGGTGGTAAAATTTTTTCCTTTGCCCATAGTCTCGGTGGCGCGAAGTCGATTGTGGCATTGACTCGCAAACCAGTCCCCGGATTACGTGCGGTGATCACGGATGGTACCTTTGCGTCCTACGAGGGCATGGCAATTGCTATGGCGGGAAATTTCGGCAAAAACTTAGTCACTGATGAGCTAGCACCAAAAGATGTGGTGGCGAAATTACCCACGCCGTTGCTCATGATTCACGGCACTGACGATGAAGTGGTGCCGATCGCTCAAGGGAAACAGTTGTTCGCGGCGGCGGTGCCACGGAAGACATTTTTTGAAGTGCAGGGTGGCCATCACGGCGATTCTCTGTCGCGCAACAATGGTGAGTATCGCACAAAAATGTTAGATTGGATGGCGAAATTTTAAGTCGTTTATTTTGCTAACGATTTGATCGCGATATTGCGGAACCACACTGGTTGACCCTCGGCCTGCAGGGCGATGTGTCCGAAGCTAAGCATTTTATTGGCTCCAGCGTTCAGTAACTCAATCGCAGGTGCGGTGCGGCATTCTGGGTCTAACTGCGGGTGCTGGTAGCGCAACACTTCTTTGCCGTTGACGCGATGGATGATCTCCTCATTGCCGTGGACTTCGATCTCGATTTTTACCCATTCTGCTGGAGGAAATGTCGGCGCGCTAGACTCGACGATGTGCTGAGTGATGAGCTTGTCATCCATCACGATATGAGTACCGGGGCTGCACACATTGCCCGTTGATCGCGGACCTTTTCCTTCATCGGCGAGAAATTGAAATTCAAGACTGGAAGGAAAGCCTTGGACGAAATTCATACTTTGCGGTGATTGTGCGTGCACCATTACGCCGCTATTCAGATTCACATAACTCGGCGCATCCGCCATCATTTTTCCGGTGAAGCGATACTCCATGCGGAAGATATAATGCGAATAGGCGATGTTGGTGAACAAATGACCATATTGCTTATCGAATTTGGTATAATCATCGTAGGAAACTTTGATGATTCCATCTTCCACGCGAAATGTATTCAAGGCATTTTCCCCGCAAGCATGACCAGAGATTTTTGGTGTCCAGCCTTGCAAATCTTTGCCATTAAATAGTGTAATCCAGCCATCGTTCGCCACCGACTCTGCAGCAAGACAGTTCGTCACTACAGCACTACATAAAAACGCGAGCAAACCTGCCATGGCTATTTTTTTCATGCCAAAATCAATCGTGAATTTGTCTAACTAGCAAGGAGGAAAAATTCTACTTCTGTGATTGCTATCGGCCAAGCGTTCGCTATCTTGACGAGCACGCAGCATGAAAGGGTTTTCTCGCATCACAGGATTTGGAATGAGTTTGCTATTCTTGGCTCATGGATCAGTTCATGCGCAGGATGTTGCGCCGCCTGCTGCAGATCCGGCGTCGAATGATGCATCTTTAAAGGGCTTGAAAAATGCCCGCGTGATCTCGCTTTCGTTACCCGCTCCGCGTGGGCAAATTGTTGATCGCGAGGGTGAACCGTTCGCCCAAAACCGTGTCACTTATCAGGTGTCATTGCAATTTCCTCAATTCGAAAATGCCACCAAGGAATTTGTCATTGAGTGGGCGAGGAAACGTCTAGCCGAATTGAAGGTGATCTTGCCGAAAGCATGGGATAAGACCGATGCCGAGCTGTGGGCGCACTATCAGGATCGTCGGTGGTTGCCGCTTTATCTATCGGGATTTCTCACCACCACAAGCGGTGCTGATGTTGCAAAAAAGTTAGATAAGCGCGATGACTTGGTGCTCACTCCGGTTTACTCACGTTATTACCCTGAGGCCAGTCTGGCCGCCCACATCATCGGATATACGGGTAGCGTGGGGAAATTGCCAACTGGGCCGATCAATTTTAACGAGCCGTTGTGGGAGTTGACAGAAGGTCGCACGGGATTGGAAATGCTATACGATAAGCAGCTAGCCGGCACTCCAGGGATGAAGCGGATTTTGTATAATGATGCCGGCGTCAAACTTTCGGAAGAAATCGTCAAACGCCCCAAAGCAGGAGGCAATGTCGTCACTACTCTCAATTTGCGTTGGCAAAAACGCGCGGAAAATGTTCTGCGTGATGGTTGCAAACGCGGCGCATTTGTGGTCATCGATGTCACTACGGGCGAAGTGCTGGTGATGGCATCACGGCCAACTTTTGATCTAACAGAATTTGTCGGAGGCATCAGTACCTCGCGATTTAAGGAGCTCAATGAAGACCCATCGGCGCCGTTGTTTGGTCGTGCCTTTTCTGCGCAATATCCACCAGCATCGACATTCAAAGCGGTGGTTGGGTTAGCGGCATTACAAGATGGCACGGTGACAGACAAAAAGACCATCTATGCACCCGCGTTCATTCAATTTCCCGGACATAAAGTCCGCAATGCTTCGGGCCGTGCCGAGGGCGATATCGCGATCAAATACGCGATGGCGCGCTCATGCAATACCTGGTTTGCACTGGTCGGTATCGATTGTGGTCCAACGAACTTTTTAGCAATGGCGCGTCGCGTTGGTTATGGTGAAAAAACCGGATTGCCCTTAGTCGGCGAGGCACCTGGATTGATCCCTACGAATGAGTGGATGTTAGCCAATCAGAAACGTAGATTTTTGAATGGCGATAGCGCGAACATGGCGATCGGTCAGGGAGTCTTGTTAGCCACTCCATTGCAAGTGGCACAAGGAATGGCTGCGATTGCGAACGGAAAAGTATTGCCGAAGTTGCAATTGATTCGCCAAATCCAAGATAGCAATGGTCGTGTGATCCAGCAATCCATCCCTGAAACGCGAACTGTATTAGGCGTAAATGATGAAGCGGTAGAGGTGGTGCATGAAGGCATGCGCGATGTGGTCAATGAAAGCTACGGTACTGGAAAAAGCGGTGCTCTGAGTTGGACAGTGATGTGCGGAAAAACCGGAACTGCTCAGTGGGGCCCGGCTTCGAAAGATCAACGCCTCGCTTGGTTTGCTGGTTACTTTCCTTTTGAAAATCCACGCTTTGCTTATGCCGTTGTTTATGAAGGTCGCCCCGGTGAAACAGTGAGCGGTGGTCGCATGGCGGCACCAATGGTAGAAGCATTTTTCGATCCCTTGCGCAAAGAAATTGAGGGCATCATCACCGCTCCGAAAAAAGCCACTGTCATTATCGAAGGTGATGCGCCTGTGATCCCCCATGATGATAATGCCCCGATTCGAGCGATTCCTGTGCAGCCCGAAGAGGAAACCGAGGGTGTGCCAAAAGCCGTGCCGATTCCAGAAGATACAGAGGAACTGGATGCCATCGAGCCCGATGAACCAGTGCAAAGAGCTGAGCCAGTCGAGGAAGAAGATCAGTGAGCGAATCAATGATCTGTAAAAAAACAACCACAACTTCGCAACGTAGCGAACTTGTGGTTGATCTAATGTAAAATATTTCTCCGCTTACTTCGCCGCAGCAATCACGGTGTCTTTCGTCATGCCGAGCTCTTTCATCACGGTATTTCCGGGAGCGGAGATGCCGAAACGATCAATAGCGATGACTTTTCCTGCGAGTCCTACGTATTTCCACCAAAGTCCACCTACGCCAGCCTCGATGGCGATGCGCTTGGTGCAGGATGCTGGCAATACACTTTCAATATAGGCAGGAGATTGACGATCGAATCTTTCAAAGCATGGCATGGAAACAACGCGAACGCCTTCTCCTAATTCTTTGGCGGCATCGATGCAATGTTGCAACTCGGAGCCACTGGCTAACAGAATGGTGGTCAACGCTGCGGTTTCTTTTTTCGCAATGTAGCCGCCGCGGATCACTCCATCACGACGAGTCTCGACGGACAATTCATTCATCAAAGGAATGGCTTGGCGAGTGAGAATCAGTGCAGTCGGGCCATCGGTGCGGTGCATCGCAGCAACAAAGGCACCAGCGGTTTCCTCGGCATCACCGGGGCGGATGACATCCAGACCAGGAATCACGCGCAGTCCTGAAACAGTTTCCACGGGTTGGTGAGTAGGTCCATCTTCGCCGACGCCGACAGAGTCGTGCGTGAAAATGTATGTGACAGGGAGTTTCGCTAAAGCGGCGAGACGGATCGAGGGACGCAGATAATCGGCGAACACCAAGAATGTAGCGCCAGACGGACGGAAGATGCCATCGTAGGCAATGCCATTGCAGATCGCGCCCATCGCGTGTTCGCGAATGCCGAACCAGATGTTGCGACCACTCGGGTTGGTGGCTGAAAAATCGCCGCCATCTTTGATGTAATTTTTTGTTGATCCGAAAAGGTCAGCGCTGCCAGTGATGAAATTCGGCACTGCTTTGGCGACGGCGTTGATGACATTGGCACCCGCTGAACGAGTTGCGTCTTTGTAATCGGCGGCAAATGTCGGGATTTTCGCGCTCAGATCGGTAGGCACTGCCATGGCAATGTTTTCGGTGAGTTCTTGCGCGAGTGCTGGATTCGCCGCGGACCAAGCATCGTAGGTTGCCTGCCATGCGGCTAAGTCGCTCGCGGCTTTTTCATTGCGTGCTGCGAAGAATGCTTTCACTTCATCCGACACAAAGAAATGTTCTGCGGGCAAGCCGAGGTTTTTGCGCGCTTCATCGATGAATTTCGCGCCGCCTTCGCCGTGTGCTTTGGCGGTGCCGGCCACTTCTGGAATGCCTTTGCCGATCAACGTTTTGGCGATGATCACTTTTGGTCTGCCATTATTGTTCGCTTTTGCTTCTGCTAAGGCCGTTGCCACTGCTGCGAGATCGTGACCATTGATCGTTACGGCATCCCACTGCTGCGATGCGAAATATTGCTCGGCATTTTCCCCTTGTGTAAGGTCTGCCATCGCATCGAGCGTGACATCGTTTGAATCATAGATTAAAATCAAGTTGTCCAATTGATTGTGTCCCGCGAAGGCAATCGCTTCTTTCGCCACACCTTCTTGTAAGCAGCCATCACCGAAAAGCGCCACCACATGATGGTCGAAAATCACATGCTCTGATGTATTAAAACGAGCCGCCGCTTTTTTACCCGATAGCGCAAAGCCCACAGAGTTGGCAATTCCTTGACCCAATGGGCCAGTGGTTGCTTCTACGCCAGGAGTTTCATGAAATTCTGGATGCCCTGGCGTGATCGAATGAAATTGACGGAAATTTTTCACTTCTTCCATCGATAGCACATACCCAGACATGTGCAGCCATGAGTAGAGAAACATCGATCCATGACCGGCGGAAAGAATAAATCGATCTCGGTTCAACCAACGCGGAGTGGAGGGGCTGAAACGCATCGACTCGCCAAACAGCACAGCACCAATCTCTGCACAACCCAAGGGCAAGCCTAAATGACCCGAAGAACAGGCGTGGATGGCATCCATGGCAAGACCACGGGCTTGATTGGCAGCAGCGGATAAAACGGTAGTATTCATGTGACGATAGGTAAAAATAATTTAGCGGCGCGGAACGCTAGAGAAATCCCGCGCTACTGGCAAGAGATGATTTTGTCAGTATTTGCCAATCGTGTTGCCTCTTGGAGGTGCTCATTGGTAAAATTTCCTATAGCCGGTAACGGCGCCGATAACTCAGAGGAGTTTCGCCCATTTCGCGCCGAAATAATTGCACGAACGACGAGCTGTCGGCAAAGCCGCAATCGCGGGCGATTTGGGTGAGTTTGTCGTCGGCTTTACTCAGTCTGTAACAGGCAGCGCTGATGCGGGTTTTGAGGATGAACATTTGTGGACTGCATGCGAAGGCTTGTTTGAAGCGGCGCAGAAATTGGCGCTCCGACAATCCCACAATCTCCGCCAGCGTTGTGATGTTGAGTTTTTGGCGAAAGGAATTACGAATGATTTCGACCGCCTGATCAATCAGCAAATACGGTTTGAGATGTTCTTTTGCTCCGGTATAACTGCGGGTGGTGCCCATCACTCCGATCACTTGACCATTGCCATCGAAGATTGGGAATTTGTTAGTAATATACCAATCAGGGATGCTGAGGCGGTTGAAGAAGAGTTCGACGATTTGTAGTTTGGCGACCTTACTGCGCATGACCGCAAGATCATCGCGCCGAAAGTGCTCGGCCATGTGTGTCGGGAAAAGATCAAAGTCGGATTTTCCTAACAATTGTTGTTCGCTGCTAAAGCCGAGTCGTTCATAAAATGTGCGACTGCCTGCTACCAATATAGAATCCGTGTTTTTGAGAAAAAAAGTGGTGTCTGGCAATTGATCGAAGAGTTTTGTCAATGCGTGCTGATTGCCGATAGAGGTGAGCAGTTGTGATTTTTGCGCCTCCAGTGAAGTGTCCGATTTCATATATAAAAAGACATAGCTTATGACACAAGATCTGGCTAGTTTTATCTGTGAACCCAAGACCTAGTTAACCAAATTCAATTATGAAAATCCGTATCCGAAATGTATTTCTTGCCTTGTTGTCGTTTTCCCCCGCTTACGCCGCTACGTTGGTGTGGGATGGTGGAGGTTCTGATCCCGGCGATCTCGGAATTGCTAACAACTGGAATCCCGATGCCGCTCCTAACGTCGCCACGCCAGATACGCTGCAATGGAATGGAACGGTTGCCGGACCTTTAGCATTGTTTTACACGGTGACCAATGCGACATTAGGCGGTGCTGCCGGCAATCCAGGGCTCAACTTGGATATCGCGGCGGGGCAGACGTCTAGTCTCACTCTCGATTCTGGCACGCATACGGGATCACTGCGCATGAACAATGTCACCATTGACGCAGCAGCAGGGGCATTTTCCTTGGGGAATTCGGCGAATGCCTTTAACGTAACCTTGGGTGGTGCTGGTGGACAAACTCACACGTGGACGAATCAATCTGCCAATACAGCCACGGTGAATTCTGATGTCAATTTTGGTGTTGGCGGTGGTGGCACTCATACATTGGCACTCGCAGGGAGTGGCAACTGGCAGATCAACAAAGCATTTGCGCCATTGGCTAACGGGCTAAATTTGCTTAAAATAGGCACCGGCACAGCGACATTGAATGCGGGGGCCACCTTGACTGGCAACAATACCAATTCCTATTTGCCTGGCACGGCTTTGGGGCCTTTTTTGGTGCGTGAAGGAAATTTAGTTTTCAACGGTGACACCTACAGCATTACGGGAGAAGCAGTGGTTGGCGGGGTGGTCACCAATGGTGGGGCAGGGCAAAATGCCAAATGGAGAATTGATGCCGGCACGGTAAATGTAACTGCGTATCTCTCGCTCTGTCGTGGCAATGGTGTGGGGGCGGTTTCTTCCGATCTGGAATTAAACAACGCATCAACCATTACGGCAGCGAATTTTAGTGGCGGCTTTAATGGCGGTTCAGCGCTCAATACACCCAAGGGCAGCATCGTGTTAAACAATACTTCATCGATGACCATCACTGCCAACGGTGTGTTTAACCTCGCAGAATCGGCGGGATCCAATGTAGCTGTGACACTCAACAACAGCGCGCAACTCAACAATCCTGGCACAGGGGCAAAGACAATAGGAAATGCTGGCATTGGAAGTGTGACCTTAAATGATAGTAGCTCTCTAACATTTGGCGCGGCGACGACGATCATTGGCAGCATTGGCGGCAATGGAACCTTGAATCTGCATAGCTCTGGGACGACTACACTTGGTGCCCTTACCTACGTCGGTTACAGAACGGGTATTGGCTCGATGACTCAATCAGCAGGTATTTGGAACAACACAGGCGAGGTTCGCATCGGTGGCTCAGACACCAATGGCACAGGTCTCAATGGCACGGGTGCCCTCACGTTTAATGGAGGCACCGCTAATCTAGGGGCGCTGACTGTTGCTCGTGGTAATAACAATCAAAATACGGTTTCTGGCACCGTGACGATCAATGCCGGAGCAATCGTCAATAACCAAGACGACTTGATTCTCGGTTTTGCAGGTAATAACAACCTTGGAAAATTGACACTCGCTGGAGGAACACTCACTGTGGGAACTTTGGCGACGAAGTGGATGCAAGTAGGAAAATGGGACACCAGCAAAGGACAATTTGACATCAGTTCGGGAAATCTCAATTTATACAATAGCAGTGCACTAAAAATGAATGCCGATGGCACCGTGGGTGCTAATGTTATCAATCAAACGGGTGGTTCGATTACTTTTTATAGCAACGCTGGAACCACGGTGGGTGGCACGGGCGATCTTGATCTACAACGAGCTGGCGCTGCGGCCAGCAATAATACTTACCATTTGAGTGGAGGAACTCTCACTGTGCCAAGGGTGGTTTCTACGGCCACCACTGGCACACGTACATTTAACTTTAATGGCGGCACGCTGCAAGCGACGAGCACGAATGCCACCTATTTCAACCTCGGTGCTGGTGCCGCGCGCGCTAATGTTCGCAATGGCGGTGCTATCATCCACAGCAATGGTATGGACATCGGTATCCCGCAAGCACTGTTGCACAGTAACATCGCAGATGATCTTGCGATCGATGGCGGTCTTACCAAGCAGGGATCAGGCGCTCTAACTGTTAGTGGGACAAATTCCTACACCGGGCCGACATTGGTCAGTGGCGGAACTTTGTCATTAGGAGCATCAGGTGTGATCAATACGAGTAGCAGTCTAACGATCAATGGCAGCGGTGCGAAGTTTACGCAAAGCACATTGAGTAGCTTCACGCCGCCAGTAACTCTTACTCAAGGCACCTACGAAAGCAATGGCCTGATCAAATCGCTGACCGTAGCAAGTGATGTGAGTAATACCATCAATCCGGGTGCTGGCACAGCGAATTCGATGATTGTGGAAGATGCAGTCACTTTTGCCGGTGCCGCAACGATTAACCTTCGTGCGAATGGTGGATTCATGGATCGTTTTATCGACGTCTATTCTATCTCATCGATGGTATTGACCACTCCGGGAGACGGTGCTGTTAACGGACAGATTGTGCTTAATGTCTCAAACATCGGCACCTGGTCTGGCGGAACCGATTACCCTTTGATTAAATATGGCACCTTTAGCGGTACGCTCGATGATTTTGTGTTAGGCACAGTCTCGGGGCTAAGTCCGCGTCAGACAGCGTCGTTGATCAACACTGGCAGTTCGATCGCCCTGCGCATTACGGGTGATTCGTTGCGTTGGACTGGTGCGAACAACTCACAATGGACCATCACGCCTCTTGATCCTAATTTTAACTGGGTTCTACCGAGCAGTTCTACAAATGCCGATTTCATCACCGGTGATGTGGTACTATTCGATGACAGTGCTAGCAATTTTGCGGTGAGCATCGATGCCAACGTAACTCCTGGATCAACTGTGTTTGACAATACGACGCTCTATACGATTTCGAGTTCAGGCTCTTTTGGTATTGCGGGCGGTACATTAGTAAAAACTAATACGGGCACAGTTATTTTCAGAACGAATAACACCTTCACTGGAACGACAACGATCAATGCTGGCACACTGCAGCTCGGAGACGGCACGACGGATGGCTCGATCGCATTGAGTTCGCAGATTACTAACCTTGGCAATTTGGTCTTTATGACATCAGGTGCGCAATCGGTGAGTAATCCCATTACAGGCTCCGGAAATTTGACCATGAGCGGCACTGGAATTCTCACGTTAACGAGTGCAAATGATTATACAGGCAACACCACGCTCAATTCAGGAACGCTGAATCTCAATCATGCCTCGGCGATCGGTTCAACTACGGCAGGAACTTTGGTAATTAACGGCGGAGTATTAGACAACACAAGTGCGGCGGCCATTACCACTACGACAGCAAAAGCTCAATCTTGGGTAGGAAATTTTAGTGTGACGGGCACCAAGGATCTCAATTTTAACGGCGGTGTCGTCACTCTGAGCGGTGGTGACAGTCGTGTAGTAAACATCGCAGCTGGCACACTGAGCACTGGTCGTCTGGTGAGCACCGATGGCACAGGGCTCTCATTGACAGGTGCTGGCGTATTGTCGATCACCACTAACGCTGTAAGCAATATCAACGGTCCTTTGGCTGTGGGAGCAGGCAGTACTTTGCGCTACAATACCGGTGCGGCAGCTGGCACGACGAACGATTTTGTTACCACGGGGCTATCAGGCACGGGAACGGTGGAAAACGGTGGAGGTGCGGAGCGTTGGTTTTTCTTAAACAACGCGACGGATCAAGTTTTCGACGGTGTGATGCAAAATGGCGGAGCAGGAAATTTGGGCTTCAACAAAGAAGGCGTGGGCAGTTTCCAATTTTCAGCTATGCAGAGTTACACAGGGCGCACGACGATTCGCAATGGTGGATTCATTGCGAGTGTTCTTGCTGATAGCGGCGTGGCTAGTTCGATAGGAGCTGGCACAGAACTTTATTTGGGAGAAGGATTTGGCACGCAGGCGGGCAGCGGGACCTTGATCTATGCAGGAACTGATGTCACCGTAAACCGTGGCTTCAATGTTTCTTGCACCGCAGGAAACAGCGGGATCATTGATACGGCGGCCAATCTAACATTTACTGGTGTGGTGGCTGCCGATGATACAGGCGGTTTCATCAAACGAGGCGCAGGGATCTTGACTCTATCGAATGCGAGCACGACACAAAAATTAAGCAACGGTACCAATGGCGGAACTAGTGTTTACGGGCTCAATGTGGCCAATGGCAAGCTCTGGCTCAAAAATGGTACGTTCACTTCAGCAGGAGAAGTTGTCGTCGGCGGTCAATTACTCACGGGGGGCAACTACACGGCAGCAGCATTGGAAATTTCCCAAGGTTCCACCATTACAACACCTAACTGGTTTTCGATCGGTCGCGGCCATGGAACCACTGGCCTCACCTCCGTGGTTACGGTTGACAGTGCCTCACTTATACAAACGGGGGCCGCCAACGGCATAGCCATGGGCTACAATGCGGGTGTCGCAGGTTACAATGCGGTGCAATCCTTGATTATCAAAGGCACTGGTGTGGTGACCGTGGCAGGTTTTCTCAATTGTGGAGAAAATCCTGGGGCAGACTCCTCAGTGACTTTGCAGAACAGTGCGACCTTGAATTTGAATAATGCGACTCAGAATAATAAGTCGATTGGTGTCTTGGGCAAGGGTACCTTGACCATAACGAGCGGCTTGCTCAATGCCACCACGAGCGGCTTTAGTATCGGTCGGGATTCTACTGGCGATGGAACAGTGAATCTCGATGGCGGGATCATTGATACCGGTTCGATCATCGGTGGCAATGGAACAGCAACTTTGCGATTGAATGGTGGCAATCTGCGAGCTAACGCGGCAAGTGCGACCTTTCTTAATAACTTGGATACCGTGAGCGTGGAAGCAGGTGGTGCCGTGATTGATTCGCAAACATACGCCATCACCGTGCAAGCCTTGACAGCAGGTGTGGGCGCAGGTGGTCTTACAAAAAATGGCTCTGGAATTTTGACTCTTACTGGTGAAAATACCTATATCGGAAACTCCACCGTCAGTGCTGGTGGTTTGACTCTTGCCAGTGGTGGTAGCATGAAATTTGTCATCGGTGCCGACACTGTGAGCAATCGCATCACGGGCCTGGGCGCAGCGACATTGGAAGGCGCGTTTAGCTTTGATCTAACAGGGGCTTCTATGGCCGATAATAACCATTGGGTTATTGTTGATACGACGACTAAATCCTTCGCCGCGAGTTTCAGTGTCACGGGCTTTGATGATGCAGATCTCGATAACAAATGGACGAAGATTGATGGAGCCAACACCTGGACCTTCGATGAAGCCACAGGTGAGCTATCACTAAAAGTATCCGCTGGCTTCAGCTCGTGGATCTTAGGCTTTGGCCTCGCTGAAGCTGATCGCGATCTCACGGATGATGTTGATCAAGATGGATACAACAACCTGATGGAATATATGTTAGGGGGGAATCCGGCTGTGGGGAATGTTAACATCGCGCCCACAGGAGCAAAAGCAGGTGGCGATTTTCTGCTCACCTTCTTACGCAACGATGTGGCGCTGGCGGCTGGCGATGTGGTTTTATCCTTGGAGTATGGAAACGATCTCGACGGCTGGACATCAGTCGTGATTCCTGCGGGTGATAGCACTGTCGGCGGCGTGGCCTTTGATGTAACCGATGGCACTCCCAACGATTCCATTACTGCCACGGTTCCCACAGCTGCGGCGACGAAGTTTTTTGTTCGCCTCAAGGCAGTGAAGTAATTTAGCGAGTTCGCCATTTGCAGGGAATGGCGAACTCTTTTGTCCCTCACGTTAATGCATGGCTGTGAGGGCGTAGTTACTTTCTACATTAGCATAAATATCATTGGCGTTCGATTATTTCCGCGTGTAATGTAGGGGAGTTGCCGATGATGGAATCTCTTGAAATAGTAAACAAAAACGAGGGACTGGTGTTTGAGGCGCGGAAGTTGCGCAAGGTCTATCAGACGGGGAACATGGATTTGGTCGCCTTGCACGGGGTAGATCTTTCGCTGTATGCGGGAGAAATGGTTTGTTTGTTAGGGGCCTCAGGCAGCGGAAAATCCACGCTGCTCAATATTCTGGGCGGGCTGGACGTGCCGACATCGGGCGAATTGATTTATAAAGGCTGGCATTTGGATGGAGCAGAGGATCAGACGTTGACCTTATTCCGTAGAAACTGCGTGGGATTTGTGTTCCAATTTTATAACTTGATTCCCTCGCTCACCGCGCGAGAAAATATTGCGCTGATCACCAGTATTGCGCAGAACCCGATGTCGCCAGAGGAGGCATTGGAAATGGTTGGGCTGGGTGCACGCATGGATCATTTTCCGTCGCAGTTATCAGGCGGTGAGCAGCAACGAGTCGCCATCGCACGGGCGATTGCCAAACGTCCAGAAGTATTGCTCTGTGATGAGCCAACTGGTGCGCTGGATGTGAGCACGGGAATCACCGTGCTGGAGGCTGTGGAGCGGATCAATCGCGAGCTCGGCACGCTAACTGTGATCATTACGCACAATGCGGTGATGGCGGAAATGGCCGATCGGGTGTTGCATTTGTCCGATGGGAAAATTGTTAGTTCGGTGAAGAATGCGGTGCGCATGCCGGCATCTGGGTTGAAATGGTAGGATGTTATGATATCGCCCCTTGATCGAAAATTACTGCGTGAACTGGCCCGAATGAAAGGGCAAGTGATCGCGGTGAGTTTGGTGATGGCGTGTGGCTTGACGATGATGATCATGACGCGGAGTTTGATTCTCACTTTAGAAAATGCCCGTGCGGCTTACTACCAAGAAAACGCGATGGCAGATATTTTTGCACGGGTGAAACGTGCGCCATTATCGCTGAATGAACGACTGCAAGCGATTCCTGGCGTGGCAACAGTGGAGACGCGCGTCGTGGTCGATGTGACACTGGATTTGCCTGGGCTTTCCGTGCCCGCCACGGGGCACATGATTTCATTGCCAGAGGATGGAGGAGAGCAAAAACTCAATCGAGTGATGCTTCGAAAAGGTCGTTTTCCCAGTCCCGATGAACGGCGTGAAGTGGTGTTAGGAGAATCATTCGCGCTGGCCAATCATCTAGAACCTGGTGACACCTTAGTGGCCGTGGTCAATGGCAGAAAAGAGACGTTGAACATTTGCGGCATTGGTCTTTCGCCGGAGTTCGTGTTTGAAGCACGAGCGGGTGAGACATTGCCTGATCACAAACGCTTCAGCGTGATCTGGATGAACTACCGCGCCTTGGCGGTGGCCTACAATATGGATGGGGCGTTCAATGATCTGTGCCTAGATTTGATGCCTAACGCATCACCGAAACGTGTGATCGAGGAGCTGGATCGCTTGCTAGAACCCTTCGGAGCAACAGGAGGCTATCAGCGCAAAGAACAGGCATCCGCGCAACGATTGGATGATGAGATCAGGGTGCTGCATTCGTTATCGTTTATCTATCCGATTGTGTTTTTAAGTGTCGCGGCATTCATGGTGAATGCGGTGCTAGCTCGCATTGTTCGTTTGCAACGCGAGCAAATTGCGCAACTCAAAGCGCAGGGATATGCATCGCGTCAGGTGGGTATGCATTATCTAAAATTTGTGATGGTCATCGGCGCGATCGGCACGGCGATTGGCGGTATCGGTGGGAGTTTGTTAGGGCGGCAGTTGGTGAGTCTCTACACGCTATTTTTTCGTTTTCCGGTGTTGGATTTCGCCATGGATTATCAAGCGTTGTGGATTGCCTTGCTGATCAGCATGGGGGCCTCGGTGCTGGGGGTGATCACAGTGGTAAGGCAGGCGGTGAAGTTGCCACCTGCGGAAGCGATGAGGCCGGAGCCACCAGCAGATTTTTCTCCATCGTTGTTAGAGCGCATCGGTCTAACAAAATTATTCAGTCCTACGTTTCGCATGGCGTTGAGAAATATCGAACGTCGTCCATGGCAATCATTTTTTACGAGCTGCGGTCTTGCCTTGGCAACGGGATTGATGGTGCTGCCAGGTGCGATGAGTGATAGCATCGATCACTTGTTGACGTTTCAGTGGAATAGCGCGCAGCGACAAGACGTGCTTGTTTTTCTCACAGAACCATCATCGGCTAAAGGGTTTCACGCCCTAGAGCACCTGCCAGGAGTGACACTTGCGGAACCGATCCGTAGTGTGGGTGCACGGTTGAAATTTTCTCAACACATGCGGAAACTGTCGATTACTGGCGTGCCGCGCGGGGCGGATTTGAACCGTTTATTAGATGCAGATGAGCGTCCGATTGTGATGCCAGAAGAAGGTTTGTTGATGTCAGCGACGCTTGCCGATATCCTTGGCGCGAGAATTGGCGATGAGGTGCAGGTGGAAATGTTAGAAGGCCGTCGCGCGGTGGTCAATGTGCCGATCCGTGGACTAGTCACGGACTTCGCGGGAGTGGCGGCTTACATGGATATTCAGGCATTGCAGCGGATTTTGAAAGAAGGCGATACGGTGAATGGTGCTTATCTCACCGTGGATCACCTAGAGTGGGATTCTTTTATGCGAGCAGTAAAAGATACGCCAAGGATCGCTGTGACGATG
>CAIRGO010000266.1 GCA_903878115.1 Akkermansiaceae bacterium
AGAACTTTTGGAAAAACTTGGCTATCAGGTGCTCCTGCCTGATCAATTGGAGAGCGGTCGCGCTGCACTTTCCAAAGGGTTCTTGAAAAATGCACGCCACCTTGCCGAGGGAAATGTGCGGCGACTGCACCCTGTTGTTTCCGCCGAACACCCGCTCATCGGGATCGAGCCATCGGCCATCCTTTCTTTTCGTGATGAGTATCCGGAATTGCTTCGCGGAGATTTGCAACAGCAGGCCAAGGAATTGTCTGCAAACTGCCTTCTTTTAGAAGAATTTCTTGTGCGGGAACATGATGCCGGACGCTTGCCAAAAACAGCCTTCCAAGAAAACAAACAAACCATCCGACTTCACGGGCACTGCCATCAAAAGGCTCTCATCGGGATGCTGCCAACCATTCGCGCTTTGGAATTGGTTTCCGGACACGATGTCCGACTCATCCCGTCCGGATGCTGCGGCATGGCGGGGAGTTTTGGATACGAGAAGGAACACTACGATATTTCGCAAAAAATCGGCAACTTGGTGCTTTTCCCAACCATTCGCTCCCAGTCCAAGGATACCATTCTCTGCGCTCCGGGCACATCCTGTCGTCACCAGATTCACGATGGCACGGGCCGCACAGCCCTGCACCCCGCAGAGATTTTGAACAGGGCTGTTCGGTAGTATTAGGCGGTTTCTACCAAGCCGTCCAACCGCCATCCACCATCAGGCTGTGACCTGTGACGAAAGAGGCACTGTCGGAAAGCAGGAAAAGTGTGGGGCCAACGATCTCGGTGTTCACTCCCACGCGATTCAAGGCTGTTTTGTTTGACAGGTCTTGGATGAATTGAGGGTGGGCTTTCTGAACCGCAGGATTGGGAAACGGCCCAGGGGTTACGCAATTGAATCGGATTCCGTCCGGTCCATAATGCACAGCGAGATAACGCGAGAGTTGGAGAATCGCGGCCTTGGCTGCGCCATAGTCGATGGGGTTCGGAGTCATGGGCGCAGCGTAGATGCGGGGATCAGGAGCCACGACACCATACATGCTGGAAAAGAGCACAATACTGCCCAAGCCTTTCGGCTTCATGTGCCCAGCCAACTCGCGGCACAAGACAAATGCGGGAGCGAGCGTGAGGTCAAATGTTTTATTAAAACACTCGGCATCAATTTCTTCCAGTTTTTTTCCGGAGGATGATGCAAAGGCAAGGTGTGCCAAGCCATCTGGAACTCCATATTCCAAGACCATTTCTCGCACAAATTCCGGCAACCCATCGACATTGCTGAAATCAAAATCCCGTCCGACCGTGTTCTTGAGATTGTGGCTCTCCACAAAAGCGGCAGCGCGGCCAAACATATCAAAGCAAATCACTTTGGCGCCAGCGGCATCAAGTGCTTGGGTGATCGCCGAACCCAGGTAGCCGGCGCCTCCCGTTACCCAAATCCGTTTTCCTTCTAAAGACAGTATATTTTTCATTTTGCAGTGTATCCTCCATCAATTGGTAAATTTGCACCCGTGATATAAGTGGATGCGTCGCTAAGTAAAAAGACCACCGAGCCACCGATCTCACGCGCCTCCGCCATGCGTCCCAGCATGGTCATCTTCGCATAGCGAGCCAGAAATGCGTCGCTTTGGGGTTTTTCAGGGTTGAAAATTCCTCCCGGCGAGACGACATTCACTCTGACTCCATTCGGCCCGTAGTGCGAAGCCAGATAGCGGGTGAGGTTGATCATGCCGCCTTTGTGGAAAAAGTAATCCGGCGCCGAGGTCATCGTTGTTCCCTCGTAAAGCCAGGGATTTACGCCGACCATGCCCTGCATGGAAGCGATATTCACGATGCTGCCGGATTTGCGCTCGGCCATGGCATCTCCAAAAATCCGGGCCGTGGCAAAAAATCCCGTCGCATTGGTTTCCATCGATTCGCGCCAAGCCGACAACGCATCATTCATACTCGCCATCGGACGACTCACGGCATTGAAAACAATCCCGTCGATGCGACCATGTTGCTTTAACACGCGATCTTTCAATGCGTGAAGCGAAGACTCGTTAACAATATCCACTTCCTCGATCGAGACAGTGGCGCCATCGGTGGATTCCGAAGAAGCCAGCGACTCCAATGCCGACCTATTGCGCGAAGCCACAACCAAGCTGGCTCCGGAAGCTGAAAGTGAGGAGACCAGTGAACGCCCGAGAAGGCCCGTG
>CAIRGO010000267.1 GCA_903878115.1 Akkermansiaceae bacterium
GCGATCATGAATGGTCGTCCGCTTTGCGTTTCCCAGATGCGAGATGGGGGAAATGCTGTTTGCGTGACGAGTATCTACGCATCGAAATTCCAGCAAGCATCGCCTGCGGCTGCAAGTATTTTGTGTATAAAGATCAGGGTTTCAACCCACGGACTCGTTTTCTACCAAATGTATCGTGTCGCGTAGTGACACAGGAGCGCGAAGATTATCCTTTTCCGCATCGTAGCAGGGACGCACTGTCCTGCCGTCTCAAATTGCAGATGGACTAACACTTTCAGTTACACCTCTTCAGGATGATTCTTGCTGCCATTGTGATAATTCCTTAACACAATCACCTTTCCAAAGTTGATTTGCTTTCGGGGCATTCAGCAGCCAATTCCTCGCGGCCTCAACTTCCACCAACGTGGGAATCAAGGCCAGCAAATCTTTTCGAGCTTTTTGCCGAGTATTTGGGCGTTGGGCCACGATGAGAGCTAGAAATTTGAAAGCAACTAGATCTTGCCGCGCACTAAAAAACATTCGCAGCCGAGAACCAAAATCTACGGCAGTGGCTCGGCCTTTTGCTCCTGGCGGAAGACCAAAGTGAATTGCTACTTTTACGGAAGCTTCACAACTGAGCCAACCCTGCGGAAATGGAGTTGGGAACTGCTTCCGCGCTACTTCTATGCCTCTTTCCAGAAGCGAAGACCATTCCATGATGGGAATGACTTTTTCATTTTCAAATTGGCACCACACATCGACATCATTCGTGACTCCAAGGTAACGGGGTAATTCGTGAAAAAGAAAACATGCCCCACCGCAGACAAAAAAATCAAGCCGACTAGGAATGCTGGCGGCAGGCTGTTGATCCAGCCATTTGCCCAGAGCGCTTAAGGCATCCAAGAGATGCGCACGTGAACTAAATGCCATTGATGTTAGAAATTTCGGTGGACGAGCTTCATCGGCGCAAATGTCCCACCCGAGTGAGAGACGTGTCCTTCTTGTTTCAGACGCACCGTGCGACTGCAGCCATCTGGATAATGACTCGGATCCACAAAGTCGTTCACAATTGTGATCCAAAAACACTTTTGTTTACTGTCCCACATCGCTAGGTTACCATTGCGACCAATGCCTTGGTACCAAGCACCGTCTTTCAGACGAGAAGGGTAAAGTATTTTTTTCTCAGGCTCAGGAAGCCCCCAGCGTTTGCGTGCGGCCTCACGTGCAGCGCGTGTTTTGGCAGGTGAAGATACTCGCCCGCCTGCAGCACCTATCGCGCGGTAATGCGCTGAAATCGCCAAAGCTGCGGCATCCGCATTTAGTGATGAAACCGTCACGCAAAGAATATATGCCAAGCAGCTTGGCATAGCAAGCGAATTACAGCTCTAAGTCGAAAAAAATTTGCATGTGGATTGGGATGGTCGATTCCATGCAAGTTCCGAGAGAAATCATGCACTAACCTCTTTCACTTCTGGAGAAAGATTTGCTAGCGCAGCAACGTTTCTATAATTTACACTGCATCCATGAGTCCCGACACCTTTCCGATCATTGAAACAAGTTGCGGCGCGGAAGCGCAAGTGTTGGGGCTGCGGGTGATTTATCGTCGGTTCGTCAAGTCCCGGACCATCGCGATGGGTCTGTTCGCTAGCTTGTTGGTTCCGGCACTGCGGGCTGCGGACGCTCCGGATTTCCAGCGCGATATCCGGCCAATCCTCTCCAATACCTGCTACAAGTGCCATGGACCCGATGAAGCGGAACGCAAGGGCGGGAAGGATGGAAGCGGCGGACTGCGGTTCGACACCGAGGAAGGATCGCGAGCAGCTCTGGATGAAGGCGCTGCCATCGTGCCGGGACACCCGGAATCAAGCAGGCTGATGGCTCACATCAAGTCCAGTGATCCGGACGAACTGATGCCTCCACCAAAATCGGGCTTAAAACTGACACCACACGAAATCGACTTGTTGGAAAAATGGGTGCTGAGCGGTGGAAAATACACAAAACATTGGGCCTACGAAAAGCCACACGCTCCCGCGCTGCCTGAAGTCAAGAACAAGGCGTGGTTGCGCAATGGCGTGGACGCTTTCATTCTCGCACGCCTCGAAAAGGAAGGCCTGACTCCGCAGCCCGAGGCGGACCGGCAGGCACTCGCGCGCCGTGTTTCGCTCGATCTTACCGGTCTGCCGCCGACACCCGCGGAGGCGGACGATTTTGTGAACGACCAAGCACCCGATGCCTACGAGCGTCTGGTGGATCGGTTGTTAGCCAAACCTGCTTACGGCGAACATTGGGCCCGGCAGTGGCTGGATCTCGCCCGTTATGCCGACTCCGCTGGCTATGCCGATGACCCCAAGCGCACGATCTGGGGCTACCGCGACTATGTCATCCGTTCGTTCAACTCCAACAAGCCCTTCGATCAATTCACGATCGAGCAATTAGCGGGCGACTTGCTGCCGAACGCGACCGATGAACAACTCGTCGCAACCGCTTTTCATCGCAATACGATGACCAACAATGAGGGCGGCACTAACGACGAGGAATTCAGAAACGCCGCAGTAGTCGACCGTGCTAACACCACCATGTCCGTCTGGATGGGCACAAGTTTTGCGTGCGCGCAGTGTCATACTCACAAATATGATCCGATCACCAATCAGGAGTATTTTAAAATCTTCGCATTTTTCAACAACACCCAAGATGCGGACCGTAGGGATGAGTCTCCGCTGCATAGTTTTCAGGATGGTTCGGAA
>CAIRGO010000268.1 GCA_903878115.1 Akkermansiaceae bacterium
GGTCAAAAATCTTGTAGGAAAGTTATCAGAACCGTCAACAATGAGGTCGCAGCCTTCGCTTATTTTGTAGGCATTTTCTGGAGTAAAACGCTCATGATGAAGCACCAACTGCAATTGTGGATTCAAGTCTAACAGACGCGCTGCTGCGGACTGGGTTTTTGGCTCGCCACAGGTTGACTCCCCATGCAAAATTTGCCGTTGAAGATTGCTAGTCTCTACGACATCAGGATCGGCGATGATGATTTTTCCCACACCTGCGGCAGCAAGATACATCGTAGCAGGCGAACCCAGCGCTCCGGTGCCAATGCATAATACCGTAGAATTGAGCAAGCGCAGCTGTCCAGCTTCTCCTAGCTCTGGTAAAATAGTTTGGCGTGCCCAACGTTTCATGATGCTGCAAGTGGACCATCAAAGGTCATAATGCTTTCCACGTGTCGCGTGTGTGGAAATAGATCAAATGGTTGCACACTAGTTAAAGTGAAACCAGCAGTCGTTAGAATGGAAAGATCACGCACTTGAGTCGCGGGATCACAGGAAACATAAACAACACGGCGCGGTGCAAAGGCAATCAGTTGTGCAAGAAATTCTGGCGTGCAGCCTTTTCGCGGAGGATCTATGACGACAGTGGTTTTGTTTGCCGGAAATGTAATGCCGTCGAAAATCGCTTCTGCGCTTGCAGCAAGAAATGTAGCATTGGTGATGTTGTTTTTGAGTGCATTTTTTTTCGCCCACTCTACTGCTGCTTCAGAAACTTCTACTGCTGCCACTTCACGAAATTGTGGCGCTAGGCAAAGGGCGAAAAGCCCTGATCCACAGTAGGCATCGACAAGGTATTCGTTGTCACAGTTCTTCGCTTGTTGTGCGACGTAATTAACAAATTCCTCTAGAATAAATGGATTGTTTTGAAAAAATTCGCCCGCTAGAAAATCAAATCGCGTTGATCCACATACTTCTGTGACTACCGCACGATGATCTGTTTCAATACGTCGATCATTGTTTTCCGCCACTGTGGCACGAATCAAAATCGTGACTCCACGTTTCGTGGGAGTATTTCTGGCTCGTTCACGAATGGCGGGCAATGCCTCGTTGATTTCCTTCATTGCAATCGGACATTGCGGCACATCGATGATTTGAGAACGACGACCATGCGCAAGAAATCCAATAGGGATATCATCATCTGGGTGTCGCGGTTTTTCATAATGCGGGGTGATTTTTGAACGATAATTCCATTGCTGAGGCGAAGGGTGACACGGGTTGACGGGAAATGTTAGACCAGCCATGTGCTTCATCAATTCCTCTACTTGACGGGTTTTCCACGCCAACTGTCCGGCATAGGATAGATGCTGGTATTGGCAACCACCGCACTGCGAGAACAACTGACAATGCGGCGTCACGCGCTCGGCTGCGGGTGTTATGATCTCTAACAAGTCTGCGTGCGAGCAATTTTTATCATTGCGATAAATGCGCGCTTTCACTGTTTCACCTGGCAGACAGAAGGGGACAAAAACCACCCAACCATCGACTCTCGCGACACCCGACCCGAGATTGCTGAGGGAGTCAATTTGCAAGGTGAGCTCGTGATGGTAGGGGAAGGGTTCTGGTCGAAATTTTTTCGGTGGTCGCACAGCGCTAGTGAGCCTTGGTTTGTCTAAAGTGAAAAGGGTAAAATGAGCTACTTTTCCTCCATAGCAAAATATGCGCAGTGAATGAAAGGTGCTAGGTAGATCAGGCTAAGATCATTGACTATTCTCAAATCGCATCTGGACAGCCGTTCAGGTCAAAAAATTACAATACAAATATTATGAAAGTGAAAACCAGTATACTTACATTCGGCACAATTCTCATGGGTTCAGCATTTGCAGGAACGGAGCCAAGCATCACTATGGCAGGACCATGTTGCGATGCAACCGATGCGTTTGCTTCGGCCATTCGGCCGATGAGCAATCCTACCTTATTTGACCTAGCATTACCACGCACCAATGCACATGCGATTGCCATGTTTCAACAAATGCCCGACCAAGTAGCGACAGGTTCGGGTGGTCGCGTTCCTTTGGGCGGCGATTTTCAAGCATATGCGTTGCAATTAGAATACGCGTTGAATGAAAGATTATCGATCGTTGCCACCAAAGACGGCTACGTCGATTTCAATCCTGATGCGACCCTATACGAAGAGTCGGGGTTCGCCAATATTGCTGCAGGTCTTAAATACGCCTTCATTTATCAGCCAGAAAATGCCTTTGTGCTCAGCGGAACGACAACGATTGAAGTTCCCACGGGAAGCGATGATATCACTCAGGGATCCGGAGACGGCGCGGTGAATTTAATCTTATCGGGATTGAAAATGTACAACGGTTGGCAATTTGCAGGAGGTGGCGGTTTGCATATTCCGTTTGATTCTGATGCCGAATCGATGACTTCATTTGTGAGTTCGCATGTGAGCTACGAGGTTTGCCAATATTTCATTCCGCTGATTGAATTGAACTGGTTCCACGTGCTTAACGAAGGAGATGGCGGTTCTCGTTACGGCTCACAACTCAATGGTGAACTTCCTAGTGCCATTGGATTCGAAGGTGGCGATTTGCTCAATTGGGGTGCCTCCAATGGCGGTGAAAACGCTGATATCGTAACATTAGCAGCTGGTTTCCGTTCGAAACTTTGCGACAATGTCAATGTAGGTGTTGCTTACGAAATCCCTCTTACTGAAGAAGAAGAAAATTTGATGGAAAGCCGAGTTACGCTCGATTTAGTCTGGAATTTCTAACAAATTGTTGTAGTTAGAAAATAGCGATGCCGCCTTCTTAAGTGAGGGCGGCATTTTTCATGTTGAATAAACTATTCTCGAGCCACTTTACCGCCAAGCGATAGAATGCGGGCATTGCCTTTGGCGAATTCTGCTTCGGCAATCTGGCCATCACGCACATACATTTGGGAAAGTGATGTCCAGGCCAATAGATCATTGGGCTTCAGGGTGGTCGATTGTAATCCACAGCCAATGGCTTCCTTGACATGTCCCACTTTTAGTAATGCCATACCCAATGCGTGCCACCCATCGAAAAATTGAGGGTCGAGAGCAACGCACTGGCGATAGATTGCAATAGCATCTTCGAATTCACCAATGGCCAAGCAGCCATTGGCGTCATCAAATAATTGATCCAATTCCGTCACAACAGAATATTAAGGACTTACTTTCGTAAGAGAATTTCTTTCAGCGATCCATGCTTGAAATGCTTGGTAGCGCAGGCTGCGTTTTTCTTGTTCAACGCCGCCTTCGAGAATGGAATCAAGATTGGCATCTTTCGTCAGTTCACGCTTGTCCACATGTATGATGAGCGTTGCTCCATCAATGATGGTATTTTCCGTTAGCTCTCCGGGTGTCACTAATTTTGCAGCAGCGAAAATGGTAGCTGCATTAGGAGCCCCAGCAGGAGTTTCCTGAGCCCCGATTGGTCCGATGGAGGCTATGGTTAGAACAGTTTCTTTGGCTGCATCAGCGAATGATTTGCCCGCTTTTACTAGCTCTTGTAATTTCTTACGCGTATCTTCCGCTGCCAGTTTCATGGCTTCTTTTGCTTTTTCGTCGATGAGTTGTTTTTTTGCTTCCTCTTTCGCTTCATCATAGGTTTTCACGCGAGATTCTTCTTCACCGTCCAATCGTGCAATCATCCAATCGGCTTCACCAACAGGAAAGCTTGACGTAAATTTGGAAATCGGATCTGCAGTGACTTTCATGTCAAACAACAACTGTTGCATCGTCTTGTCTGTTTTCCGTGGTGTTAAGGTCAATAATTCCGTGGGAATCGTAGTGCTGGTGAACAGATCTGTGGTGCGCACCGTCCATTTGAATTCAGCTGCCTTTTTTTCAAAATCACTGCCCTTACTTTCTTCGATATCAAACAATAGATCGTCCATGACGGCGGCAACTTTCAATTCCGCTTTGCGACGGCCTTCGGTGATCGCTTTGTCAGCCTCGGATGGTGGAGGAACAGGATCTCCCACTTTCGCTGCTTTTGGTGGCTCGGGAGCTTTTTCTTGTCCAGGCTCATAGGTGGGAGTTCCAATGACATACGAAAACTTGCGACGAGTTTCTGTTTTGTAGCTGTCTTTGCGTTCTTCCCAGAATTTTTTCACATCTTCTTCTGAAGGATTTTGCTTGCTCGCGAAGTCTGCTAAATTCAGCGTGACATATGAAGCAGTTACTTTCTGGGTGTTTACTTGGTAGCGTTGTTTTACGCTGTCCAAATTCGTTTGTAAACTGCCGCCAAGGATGGTAGAGAGTTTTTCGTAAATCAGGACATCTTTGACCAAATTGAAAAGGTCTGCTTCGCTTTGACCATTTTTGCCAAGTTGCTTCATGACAAAAGAATCGTAGTTTTCTTTGTTAAACGTTTTTTTGCCAGGATCTGTTGGATCGGTATCGGTAAACACAGAGCGCTCGCGAATGAACTTCTGTATTTCATCTTCACCAGGCACAATGCCGAATTCGCGGCCTGCTTTTTGCAGAATCATGCGATTGATGAAAAAACTTTTTTCTGCCGCCTCGCGCGATTGCGCTTTGGGGTTGATCATCGCCATGGAGAACTCATACATCGTCATTGATTGATATGAGGTCAGTTGCGACGCCAGACCTCGGGAGCTAGGCCCTAGTTTGTCATACTCGTGGCTTCCATATGAAATGCCATCCACTGAGATGACATTCGATCCACTTGATTTGCGGAAGAAACTTTGAGTATCCATAAATAGGAAACCAAAGAATACGGTGACGAGAGCTGCCAAAATGACACCAGGATATTTGCGTAGATTTTCGATCATGACGTAACGTGAAGTAGTATAGCGCGTTCGGCGCGGCGGTAGTAAATCTTGCCTTGGCATTTATCGCAATCATAATTGCGTAATAGTAACAGAGTTTTTTTTGAGCATAAAAAAACCGGAGAGCGCACCCACGCTCTCCGGCAGTCGATCAATGAATTGGGGGAGTCCTGATCTGGTTTTGGATTTTTTACACCCTTAAATGAAAACGGCAAATGAACTGGCGTATTTCGATGAATTAGACAGGTTGTTTTAAAAAACGTTCAAACAATTATAAAATAACATGTGCCGGTTAGGTTTTTCTGAGAAAAAAGCACAAAAAAAGGCCGGAGAGCGCACCCACGCTCTCCGGCCGAGCGATTCGCTCTTGTAAACAAGATATCGAACCGCTGCTGTTCACCCTTACATGAAAACTGCGACTTACGTTGCAATCTTCATAGTGATAGACCATGTCCGTAGTTAAATGTTCAAAGAAAGTTGAATTTATTTTTTGGTGCTTGGAAATTCTTTGTATTTAAGCGAGTTTCACTGCGCATGACAGAACGTGAAATCCGCAAAGTACTTGATCAAAATGGTGTGCTACCCAGTCGCCAGTTGGGCCAAAATTTTCTTACTGATGCTACCGTCGCCCGTGAGATTGTTGATTTTTTGGATATTACTCTTGCTGATACAGTGGTGGAAGTCGGTCCTGGGACCGGTGCTCTCACTGAGCATGTCATTGGTCGAGCACGACGTGTCATTCTGATTGAGTTTGATTCGCGCTTGGCCGCTGCTCTGCGTCTAAAATTCGTCGATCGCGATGATGTGGAAGTGGTTCATCAAGATGCGGCGGAATTTGATATGCGTCGGTTGTTCGCGGAGCGCCCCGTAAAGTTTTTGGGCAATTTACCCTATTCGAGCGGTGGTGCCATCATGCGCAATCTGTTGTCGGTGCCGCATCCTTTTTCTAAGGCAGTGATTATGTTGCAGAAAGAGGTCATTGATCGGTTATCGGCAGGCCCCGGCACGAAAGATTATGGATTGCTGAGTTTGCGTATGCAAAGTGCATGGCATGTAGAGACCGTAAAAGCGGTGCCGCCCGAAGTATTTTTCCCTCAACCGCAGGTCGATTCACTGGTGGCGCTCTTAACTCCACGGGTGGATTTGCCAGCATTTGATCGTCGATTGTTCGATGAACTATTACGCAGAGGTTTTGGGCAACGGAGAAAGCAATTGAAAAAATTGATGCCAGATACTGTTGCCTGGGAAGATCTGATCACATCGCTAGCCGTTCCAGAAACGGTGCGAGCTGAGGAATTAGATTTGCTGCAATGGGTGAAAATCACACAAATGTATGATGACCATCCGTTAAAAAATATACCGCAAAAACATAGTGAGATTTTAGATTTAGTGGATGAAAATGATCAAGTCATAGGCCAATCCACCCGTGGAGAAATTCACGAAAATAAAAAACTTCACCGAGCGGTTCACATATTTGTGTTTAATAAAAGAAAATCGTTACTTTTACAACTAAGATCGCGGTGGAAGGACAATCACCCCGGAGTATGGGATTCTAGTGCGGCAGGGCATCTCGATGCAGGGGAGCTTTACTTTGATTGTGCCGTGAGAGAATTGCAGGAAGAAATGGGCATAGAGCAATCACATCTCGTAGAAATCGGAAAACTTTCTCCTAGTTCCGCCACAGGAATGGAATTTATTACATTATATGCGGCGCAGCATGATGGAGCATTGCGTTATCCATGTTCTGAAGTTGAGACAGTGCAATGGTTTCCCATGGAAATCATTGATCAATGGTTGCTGCAATCTCCGCAAGATTTTGCGACTGGATTCATCGAATGTTGGCGATTATTTCGCGCACTTTGATAAATGACATAAGAAAAACGCCAAAAACAGATCGGTGGAGATCTGAATTTGGCGTTTGTTTAAATGATGTAATGAATCGTAATTTAAGCAATCGCAGCACGAATTTCTTTGCGCAATTCTTTTGCTTCTGATTGATACTTGGCAAGAGCTTTTTCAGCTTTTGCAATCTCGGATGAGACGATATTGAGTCGTTCAATTAACTTCGTAGGATTCTTGAATTTCTTCGCCTTTTTCGCTGTTTTTTTGATCTTTTTCCCTGATTTTTTTGACCAAGCATTGATTGATAACGTAGTAGTTCCAAATTTTTTCACTGCTGCAGTTTGACCACCACGTCCGTGCTCGGCATTATATTTTTCGATGAATGAAAGAATCTCAGATCTTTGTGCTTCGCTATATCTTTTTGCTATTTTCTTTGCTGGCATAACAACGCGACTGATAGATGATATTTACTAATATGCAACAATTATTTATTTTGTTTTATCTACTTATAGATGATAGTTTTATGTTAGATTCAATTGATTCTTGATGATCCAATTTTATGATGTCGTAATTTTTCTCTTTTGGGCATTGCCAGAATGAAAAAAACCTGCGATACGGCGCGCGCACGTAAACAGAAAATATGATTGATTATACTAGTATTATTGAAATTCGCGGGCGTGAAGTCATTGACTCGCGCGGCAATCCCACTGTAGAAGTGGATGTAACTTTAGAAGGTGGCGCCGTTGGGCGAGCTGCAGTTCCCTCGGGAGCTTCTACTGGTGAGCATGAAGCTTGTGAGCTGCGCGATGGTGACAGCGCTCGTTATCTTGGTAAGGGCGTTTTGAATGCTGTTAACAATGTTAACCAGCAACTCGCTCCAGCCTTGTGTGGAATCGATGCGACGCAGCAAGCTGCGATTGATAAAATCATGCGCGATCTGGATGGCACTAGCACTAAGAAAAATCTCGGTGCGAATGCGATCCTAGGTGTTTCTATGGCGGTAGCAAAAGCTGCTGCATCGCAATTAGGTATTCCTCTTTACAAATACCTCGGTGGCCCCAATGCAAAAGTATTGCCGGTGCCGATGATGAATGTGATCAATGGTGGAGCGCATTCAGATGCTCCCATCGATTTCCAAGAATTCATGATCATGCCAGTCGGTGCTCCTACCTTCCGTGAATCATTGCGTTATGGCGCAGAAGTATTCCATGCACTGAAAAAAGTTCTTCATGACCGTGGGTTGTCCACAGCTGTGGGTGATGAAGGTGGTTTCGCACCAAAGCTTGATAGCGCGGAAGATGCTCTGGGCGTCATTGCAAAAGCCATTGAAAAAGCTGGTTATGTTCTCGGTAAGGATATCTGCATTGCTCTCGACGTGGCGTCATCTGAATTTTTCGATGCTTCGAAAAATGCTTATGTCTTCAAAAAATCCGACAAGTCTGTGCGCTCCGCAGCAGAGCTAGTTGATTTCTATGCTGATTTGAAAAAACGCTATCCCATTATTTCTATCGAAGATGGTTGTGCGGAAAACGATTGGGACGGTTGGAAAATTTTGACCGACAAATTAGCCTCAACAACTCAGCTTGTGGGCGATGATTTGTTTGTGACCAATGTTGATTTCCTCTCGAAAGGAATCAAACTTGGCGTGGCAAACTCGATCTTAGTTAAAGTCAACCAAATCGGCACCCTCACGGAAACCTTCGATGCGGTCGAACTCGCTAAGGAAAATGGCTACACCTCAGTGATTTCTCATCGTTCTGGTGAAACAGAAGACGCTACCATTGCAGACATTGCTGTTGCAACAAATGCAGGGCAGATCAAAACGGGCTCGATGAGTCGCTCAGACAGGATTGCAAAATACAATCAACTGCTTCGCATCGAGGAAGAACTCGGTGAAGAAGCTGTGTTCGGTGGCAAACTGAAAGTGAAATACTAATCACTTTTCACAAACACTGATCTTTGTGAGGTCGCGCGGAAACGTGCGACCTCATTTTTTTGTTAGGGCTTCAATCGCCTTCGTTAACGCGGGGTCTTTCCATGTCGCAATTGCTTTTTGCTGTTCTTCACTCAGTGTTTTTTTCACTAAACTTAGCTGAAAATTCGTGCGGTCGAGCTCAGTAAACTCAATCGCGTTGTCAGGAGTGATGCCTACGCCATGTGGAGTTCGTCCTGATGGCGTGTGGTAGGTGGCGATCGTGAGACGCAGTGCCGTGCCATTGTTCATGGGGATGATGTTTTGCACGGATCCTTTGCCGTAGGAGACTTCGCCGATGATTGTGGCACGTTTGAGGTCTTGCAAACAGCCTGCTGTCAATTCCGATGCCGAAGCGGACATTCGATCGATCAATATGGTGATCGGATACTTGCGTTCACGTCGTTGCTTGTCGGGAGTTGTTAGGTTTTCCCATAGCTTCGGATCGCGAGTGTGGACGCTGACAACTTGTGTCGTTACCGGAAGGAATAGTCCAAGAATTTTGACAGTGGCTGGCAGATCGCCTCCTGGGTTGCCGCGCAAATCGAGGATCAGTGATTTCATGCCTTTATCTTCTAGATCATCAAGCGCGGTCTCGATTTCACTAGCGGATATTGCGCTGAAATGGGCAAGTCGCACGTAACCAATCGTTAGATATTCAGCAAGTAATTCTGAGTGAGTGATCGCTTTTTGTTCAACAACGGTATGTGTTAGCTTTACTTCGAATGGTTTAGGCTCCAGCGGAGATTTTACTATGATGGTGGTAATTTCTCCGGGTGCTTTTGTTAGCGATTTGATAAGTTCTGGAAGTTTGATGGAGGTCACTTCGATCCCATTGATGCAAAGAATGGATGTATCAGGGATTAATTTTGCTTTTGCGGCCTGACTTAGTGAGGTGACAGCTGAAACAAATGGTCCAGTATCACGGAGGCCAACTGTGAGACCAAGTGACGCGATGAAAGGATCGATGATGTCATTTTCTTGCATCGCTGCCGCCATTTCAGGGTGGATGTAAGACGAATGCGGATCTAACGAAGATAACATTCCTTCGAGCGCGTGATTGACCAGTCGATCGTAGGTAACCTTATCAACATCAGGATGTCGTGAGCGGATCGTTTCTAACACTTCTATAAAGCGTTCCATCGCAGGGTAGGCAGCATCTTCCGAATCTTTCGGCGATTTTATCGAGCCATTATCCTGAGCACTACATAAGGTAATGCAAAGAGTGAGAGATAACCATTTCATAAATTTCTTGGTTTTATTCAAATAAATCAGGGTAGTGAGAATACGCAAGATCACTAGTGAGTTTGAAAATGTCTGCACTGAGTGATGCTTTCAAAGCATCGTCAGCCATGACGGAACATTGCGCATGAGATAGGGACCGTATAGCCTTGCGAATGCTCGGCACTTGTTGCGGACCTACGGATAACTCTTCAACTCCTAGGCCAATAAGAAGGGGAGTCAGCTTGATGTCGCCCGCCATTTCGCCGCAAACTCCTGTCCAGATGCCTTCTTGATTACCAGCATTGACGGTGCGATGGATCAAGCGAATGACTGCTGGATGTGTGGGGCGATACAGTTCTGCGACGTAAGGATTTACGCGATCTACAGCGACAGTGTATTGAATCAAGTCATTAGTTCCGATCGAAAAGAAGTCCACTTCTTTAGCTAAAATATCAGCAATCATGGCGGCTGAAGGCACCTCGATCATGGCGCCCGTTTGAATATTTTCATCGAAGGGAATATTTTTTTTCGTAAGTTCGTCCATGCATTGTTTGACGATTTCTTTTGCCGCACGCACTTCAGATAATCCAGAAACAAGCGGAAACATGAGTGCTACTTTGCCATGCGCAGAGGCACGAAGTGCGGCACGAATTTGATTTTTGAAAATGAGAGGTCGGTCTAACGAAACACGAATTCCACGCCAACCCAGAAACGGGTTTGGTTCAGGTTCGCTTAGCGGCTCCATGGGTAATTTATCACCACCAGAATCTAAGGTACGTATGATGACTAAGTTAGGCGCCACAGCTTGTGCAATTTTTGTATAAGCCTCGGTTTGTTCATTTTCATCGGGTAGATCATCTTGCTCCTCTTTCAACAGAAGAAATTCCGTTCGATAAAGACCGATCCCCGTAGCGCCTGATTTTTTTACGGCGGGTAGCTCTTCTAACAAGCCGATGTTGGCAGAGAGCGTGATTGCTCTGCCATCTCGCGTGGTAGCAGCTTCATCCCGCAATGAATCGAGCGCGTTCTTGGCGCGTAGTTTTTTCTGCTCGATCAGTTTGTAAGTATTCAGCGTCGACTCGGTAGGATAGAGGATCAATTTCCCCGTGTATCCATCGAGAATACATGGAGTTAGCGCCTTGATATCGATCACAGCCTCTTCCAATCCAACGATGGCGGGAATACCTAATGAGCGGGCAATGATGGCGGTATGAGAGTTAACGCTGCCCATTTCCGTGGCAAAACCTAATACCAGATTTCGATCCATCGAAGCTGTGTCTGATGGATTTAAATCATAGGCCATCAAAATATGTCGATCATCAGGGCTGATATTTTTTCTCGTGACGCTGGTATTGAATGAATTGAGAACACGCTCACTCACATCCTCAATATCAGCAGTGCGCTCCCGTAGATAAGGATCAGGGATGCGCCTCATGGCCTCTAGGAAATTTTGCATCACCGCATAAAAAGCATATTCGGCATTTTGGCGGCGCTCCGCGATCGCTAGATTCACTCGGTTAAGTAATGCCTGATCTTCTAGCACCATAATATGGGCTTCAAAAATGCGCGATTCTTCTTCCGTCGAGAGTTGTGCTAGGCGTTCTTGTATTTCTGCCAATTCTGATTTTGCACGATCGATCGCGTCCTGGAAACGTTGTTTCTCAGCAGGAAGATTTTTCTCATCTACTTCATAAACATCAGGAGCAGAGAATCCTCTGGCGGAAACATGAATGGGCGCAATTGCAATTCCTGGCGAGACGGGCAACCCTTGTATAATGATTTCCGCATGTTTATCTTGATGTTGCATTGCTCAGTTACTTTGTTAGTGGAGGCGTAGTACTGTCAAGTGTGATTCACGAGGATCGCCGGGCGTTTGTCTGCGAAGCTAGGATTGACAAATATCGCCATCATCCGATCTACCGATTTCCCTTTTGCATCGGGTAATTCGCGTGACTGTGTATGCGGAATCTCTAACAAACAACGCGCTCCTCGTGTGCGTAATGCAGCCACTGCTAATTCATGTTCGCGGTCAAAGTACGATGTGAAAATCAGGATCCCTTGTGGGTTTAGTTGCGCGAGAGCTTGTTGAAAAATACGCTCCCAAACCGCGGGTGCATCCCAATAATTTTGGTGACGTATAAAGATCAGGTCGAACGTTATTTTCCGCGGACCACTATGAATGCTTGACGCATCAGCGACTCGGAATTCAATAGGAAAATCAATGCTGCTCAAATGACCCCAGCGTTTTTTCGCTTCAGCGATTTCAGCATCACGCAGATCCAATCCCACGTAAATTCCAGAAAGACTATGAGATGCGAATGATTCTAGCAGAACTCCCGTTTCATCAGCTCGGCCACATGCGATATTTAGCAACGACGGCGAGAGCGGGGGAGCCCATGAAATCAAATGCAAAGCTGAGCGAATGAGTGTCTTTAAGCGCTGGACATCCTCGGTAATACCCGCAAATCGGAAGCTTGTATTGGCGCGGAAGTGTCTCATCAAAGAAAAATTGCCAATTTTATCCCCATTTTTCAATGATTGTTTAATTAAATCAATTGTGTGCTTGTCAATTGCACCGAAAGTGAGAAAACTCAGCGCGCCTGAAGATCAGACACCACGAACCATGAAGTTTCGAATTTCCAAAGAAGCACTCCTTGAAGGCTTGCAAAAAGTCCAGCACGTAGTCAGCAGTCGTACGACTCTGCCGATTTTATCCAATGTAATGATTGTCGCCAAAGGAGATCGCCTCCAATTTACGACGACCGACCTCGATGTCGGAATTACTGGATCCATTCTCGCCAATATTGACAAAGAAGGGGCTACTACCTTGCCTGCTAAAAAGATTGTCAATATCGTGCGTGAATTACCTGCAAGTGAAGTAGAAGTTTCTGTTGATAGCAAAAATATCGCCACTATCAATTGCGGTGCGGCACAATTCAAAGTGCACGGCCTGAGCGATGCTGAATTCCCTCCATTTCCTGATTTTGTTGGGGCAAAAGAGTTTAAGATCCAACAACACGCATTGCGCGATGGCTTGAAAAAAACCTCTTATGCGATTAGTTCTGACGAGACTCGTTATGTGCTCAATGGTATTTTCACTTCCTTCCGTGATGGGAAAATGACCTTGGTTGCTACCGATGGTCGTCGCCTTGCCATGGCTGAAAGCGATTTGGAATTTCCAGCTTCGCATGAAACTGATGTCATCATCCCTACCAAAGCAGTGCAAGAGCTTCAGCGCTTGTTAGGTGACGAAGGTGAAATGATTTTGCGCCTCAGCGAAAATCAAATTTCCTTTGCCATTGGCGACTCTTTGCTGGTGAGTAAATTGATCGAAGGAAATTATCCTAATTACCGCCAAGTAATTCCCGCAGAAACAAACGAGCGCGTGGAATTGCCGCGTGAAGCATTGTTAGAAACAGTGCGTCGTGTTTCCTTGCTCTCCTCTGATAAATCGAGTTCTGTGAAATTACTATTCTCTGATAACAAAGTAGAAATTTCCGCCAATTCTCCTGATGTCGGTGAAGCTCGCGAAGAGATGCTGGTAAAATACGAAGCCAAGCCAATTCAAGTGGCGTTCAATCCTGAATTCATGATGGCTCCGCTGCGCAATCTTGAGACCGATACAGTTTATTTGGATTTGATCGATGAAATGAGCCCAGGTGTGATTCGCATCGATGGATCATTCTTGTATGTGCTTATGCCAATGCGCGTTACCTCGTAATTGCATTTTCGATATTCTCTAACGCGCGCTTCCCTGTGGGGGCGCGCGTTTTTTTATGCTGTCAGATTTAGCGTTTTTAGTTGTCACACACATCACTCACGTGACATGATTCCCGCATGGCGCATGCAAATGAAAATGTAGGATGGTGGGGCAGATTGAACGGATACCAAAAATTTGTCTTTATCGTAGCCACCTTGGCGTGGATGTTTGATTGCTTAGATCAACAAATTTTCAATTTAGCTCGCCCGCTGGCGATGAAGTCGTTTTTCGCTGATGCCGCCTCGCAAAAATTGTATGGCTCTTATTCGGTTTCGATCTTCTTAATCGGCTGGGCCATAGGAGGAATGATTTTCGGTTCGCTGGGGGACAAATATGGACGCGCAAAAATGTTAGGTCTGACGGTTATGATCTATTCCATCGCAACAGGATTGTCGGCGCTGTCAAAATCGTATTTTGATTTTGCCGCTTACCGTTTTCTTACTGGTCTAGGAGTTGGTGGCGTTTTTGGATTGGCCGTCGCTCTGGTAGCGGATACCGTTCCGAACGAAGTTCGTCCGCGCGCACTGGGAGTGCTGCAAACGTTTTCCACGGTAGGAAACTGTATGGCTGGCTTGATTGGAATTTCTTTAGCGACGTATTGGACTGATGCGAAAGACCCATGGAAATGGTTGTTTCTGGTTGGAGCCGCGCCCGCTCTCCTAACAGCATTTACACAACTCAAATTGAAAGAGCCTCAAAAATGGATCGATTCAAAGAAAAAATCTGATGCAGAGGGCAAAAAAGCGGGGAGCTATATGGAGTTGCTAGGTGATGTTCGCTGGCGGAAAAACGCGATTCTTGGGATGATTCTCTCCTGCGCTGGTGTGGTAGGCTTATGGGGTATCGGAGTATTCTCGGCAGAGTTGACCGGTGATATTGCAAAGCTTGAAGGAAAATCTGCGCCGCTATGGAGTTCTATCAACCTCCTAGTATTCAACATTGGCGGCTTTCTAGGCATGCTCACATTCACGCGCATGTCGCAACATTGGCCACGGAAAAAATCATTTTTGATCTTTTTTCTAGGTGCATTAGTAACCACTGTTTTGGTGTTCCAGTTCCTGCGCCATACGCATCAAATTTTTTGGATGTCACCGATTATGGGATTTTTCCAACTCTCGGTTTTTGCCGGATTCTCCATCTATCTCCCTGAACTTTTCCCTACGCGTTTGCGTTCTACAGGCACATCGTTTTGTTACAATGTGGGCCGCATCGTTGCCGCTTCGTCACCTTTTACGTTGGGCATTTTAGCGGCAAAACTCACTATAGCTGCTGGTGCCGACCCGCTCAAGAAACTCGATGCCTTTGGCAATGCGGCTTCCATGATGTGCGTCATTTTCTTGTTAGGAATTGTCGTGCTACCATTTCTACCTGAAACCAAAGGCCAACCATTGCCAGAAGATTGATCATGCTTCGCGTCTATTCTTACAAGAATTGCTCGACGTGTCGCGATGCGCTGAAGTGGCTAGCCAAGAATTCGATCTCTTGTGAGGTTGTAGAGATCCGTGAAACGCCACCGTCAGTTATCGAATTGGCATTTGCCTATCAACATAGTGGCGACATCAAAAAACTCCTCAATACATCGGGACAAGATTACCGAGAAATGGGATTAAAAGATCGACTTGATGCATTGAAGAACGATGAGGTTTTTGCACTGATCCAAAAGAACGGCAATCTTTGCAAGCGCCCATTTTTGATCGATACGGATGCGGGCATTTCACTAACAGGATTCCATCAAGATCAGTGGCGAAATCAATTGTTAGATTAATCCAAGACTAGTTATTTTTTTTGCTTTGTATTCGGTGCTTTCCACGCGGATGGCTGGGGTTTTTCCACATGCAATGGAGCTTTATCATCGGCAAACTGATGCTGCTTTTCTAACTCAGCCATCATGATTTTTTCCTGTGCGGTATAATCTGGATTACTGGCGAGATCGTTTACTTCGTAGGGATCATTTTCCAAATCGAACAACTGAGTCGTGTTGATTTTGGGATAATGAATGAGTTTCCATCGATCATCGCGTATGCCACGTTGTAAATCACGATAGCCAAAATACAACTGGTCGCGGGCTTTTTCACTAGGATCGCTGAGAGTTTTCGCAAAGGAAATTCCATCACTTTTAGGCGGGGATTTCACGTGGCACCACTCACCTAGAGTAGGCAGCAAATCATAAAGGTAACACATCGCCTGAGTCCGTTGATTTTCGGCAATGCCAGGTCCGGCGATGATCAAGGGCACGCGTAGTGAGTGCTCGTAAAGGTTTTGTTTTCCAATCAGCCCATGGGAACCGCGAGCTACTCCTGAATCAGCAGAAAATACGATGATTGTATTTTTTGCGGAGGGAGATTTGTCTAAGGCATCTAGCATGCGACCGACGAGTGAATCAAGGTAAGTAATGTAGCGATAGTAATCGGCCAACATTTGTTGGATTTCTTCTTTGCTGCGCGGCCACGGCAGTAATTGCTCATCACGCAGTACCATGTCACCATTGTTAAATGGATGTTGCGGCAAAAAGTTAGCAGGCACAGGAATATCTTTGGCTGCATAGTGAATCGGAAAATCATCAGGCACGACGTGTGGATCATGTGGGCCATCGAAGGGAACGTAGCAGAAAAAGGGTCGATCACTTTTTTTCGTGAAGCAGGCGATGGCTTCTTCGGAAAAAATTTCGCACCCATGCTTGTTTTTTTGAATGGTTGGTGCTGCCATTTTTCCATCGACATAATCGCTTAATGGGATTTTTAATGGGTCACTCATGCCGCCTGTGAAGACTTTTTTCGCTACTTCGAAAGACAGAGGCGCACTGTCATCTCCGTTGTGCCACTTGCCAGAAATGAAGGTAAGATATCCCGCATCACGAAATGCAGCAGGCCACGTTTGATCGCGTTTGAGTTTTTCATCGATGTGGAAAAGTGACTGCCCTGAGAGCAACATGGCCCGAGAAGCGACACAAGTAGCTCCATGGGTACCACCCTGCATGTAAGCACGATCAAAGGAAACGCCACGTTTGACTAAGCGATCTAACGAGGGCGTTTTGATGACTTTGTTGCCAAGTGCAGCAA